>JASJDB010000331.1 GCA_030065315.1 Xenococcaceae cyanobacterium MO_167.B52
AGAATTTGCTCCTGCAACGCGATCGATTAAAGTAAGCAGTTGATTAATGTTTTCGGATGTAGCTATTTCATTGATGTATTTGAAACCCATATTTTTTTCTTCCTGTGTGAAACAATACTGTAATTTGTTATTAGCTGTAAAAAACAACTACATCGGTGCAATAGCGAACAAATAAAAATTCGCTGTAATCGGCTAGGTTATCGAGTCCCAGGAAGCTAAATAAAATTTCAGCAGCTAACCAAACTATGGTTTTTGCTAGTAATTTTTTCCATTGCACTTGCATTATGGAGTCACCTCCTGAGCGCGATACCTGAAACAATTAAGAGCATTAACTCTCATGTACCTTTACTCTAAAAGGACTACCTTAGCTTTTCAGTAGGAATAAAGTCATAACTTCTAATAGTTATGGAAGAGATGAAAAAAAACAGTAAGTAAAAAGTAATGTCGATTCTCTTTATACTTAATTTTTAACTACGGATACAACTTTCAATTTGATAATATTTTCTCTAGTCAAATAAGTAAAATATTAGTTAGCTTGATTCAGCACTGTGACGGTTAAAGCGATCAAAAACTATATACTTTATCATTATTTTTTAGTAACTATATCTACTCAAGACAGGTGATTTTTGCTCTTAAGACGAGATCCCGCTTTCTTTAATTTAGCCAGTGTTAATTTGGATCGAACAAATAATAAGATTGTATATTTTTGTTTAAGTTAATTGTTGCAGAAGCTTTTGTCCAATAATTAATTTATCATTGTTAGTAATAGAACCAAAGGGTGTTTGTGCTGCCTCTCCAAAACATATTTGAGTTATGCAATTATCAGATATTTGAAAGTTTGCCAGTTTAACTTCATAGATTTTTTTTCTTGGACGAACTTTGTCTTTATTTTTTTTATTTTTTATTTCGTGAATAACTTGACAAGAAGATATCTGCTTAAAATTAATTGATTTCAAATGCTCTTTAGCAATAGAAATTAGAATTAAATCTGGTTGTAATACTCTTACTAAAGAGTGCCAAATCTTCCTTCCATCTTCTAATAAATGATTTTGTTTTGGTTTAATCTTACTCCAAGTTGGATTACTTGCAATTGGCGAACATATATCAGTATGAAGAACTCGATTGGGAAACTTACAATCTTCTCTATAGCTAGCATTCATTCCTTCTAGAATCTTTTGAAAGGAATTAAACCATTTCATATAGGGAATAGATTCATATTTATAATACTGACATAAAAGACTTTCATAAAGTTGATAATTATTGTTTTCAATAATCTGTCGATAGCTATATCGATCGCTTGAGAATCTTAAATAGGGATTTTCTATAGGAAATTCCTTGTCCGAGGGATTTAATCCTACTGTAATAATACGTTGTTTAGATTTTTTGTAGATATACAAATTTCCAAAATAAGCTATTGGCATTGATTCCTGGATAATATAATCTTCTGTTTGAAATTTGCGAAAAGATTGAAAACATTGTTTATAGACATTAGACAAATTCATTTTTCTAATTTGGGCTTACTGAAAAAGTATGGCTCTCCTAGACTAAGTATGATGAGTTACTAGCTACCGAATTAGAGATTACTCCTGCTGCAAATAACTGAGCTAGAGTTTCTTTTATTTAATCTCCAACAGCACCTAAAGCTTTTAACTTGACAATTTGTTCGTCAGTTAAACCCTTGACCCCAGTAATATTCATCTCTTCGTAAAGTCTGCTCGACTTCAAGGTTTGTAGACATTCTCCTGTATTAACATCCCACAATTTAATTTGTCCATTTTCACTACCACTAGCTACAGTTTTGCCATCGGGACTAAACACCACAGAGTTTATAGAAGCTTGTTCGGAAATAGTTTTTAAGCACTCTCCCGTATAGACATTCCAGAATTTTATCGTGCAGTCCTTACTGCCACTAACTAAAATCGGTTCATCGGGACTAAACGCAATAGAATTAACCATATCATTATGTCCTCGCCAGGTTTGAAAGTATTTTCCTGTCGCGATATCCCATAATTTGATCGTAGAGTCATCGCTGCTACTAGCTAAAGTTTCTCCATCACAACTAAAAGTAATTTTATTTATCCCCTTACTATGTCCTGTTAAAACCCTAATACAATCCCCTGTATTAACATCCCAAAGTTTAATCTTACTGTCATTACTACCGCTAGCTAAGATTTTTATATCCGAACTCCAGGCTACTGTAAGAACTTTGCCACTATGCTCTAGATTAGAGATTAATTTACCTGTTTCTGTAGAATAAAGTTTAACCGCATTGTTACTACTACAAACAATAGTTTTACTATCTGGACTCCAAACGATAGAAGATATACCACTCTTTTGTTCGGGTAAAACTCGAATACATTTATTTGTTTTAAAACTCCACATTTGAAGCTTTCCATCATGACTACCAGTAGCTAAACTATTGCCATCAAGATTAAAAGCTACTGACAAGACAGCATGATTATTGTTACCAATAGTTGTGCAAGATTGTCCATTTTCTAATTGCCAAAGATTTATTTCTCCACTAGATTTTCCTGAAGCAAGAAGTTTTTTCTCTGGATGAAAAGCTAGAGTTTGAATACTACTAACAGTTTGATCAAACACAGAATGAGTCAGATCGGCATAGGCAAAGTTGACTCGATGCAAATTTACGTTCTTTAAATAGGCGTGAGAGATAGTTAAATAGGAAAAATCATAATCTTTTAAGTCAATTTCTAAATGTATGCAGAGATTAATTAGATTTCCCACACCATAACCAGAACCTTGAGTTTGCATTAGTCGTACTTTACTGAGAACTAACAGTAATTGCTGTTCTAAAGCTCTAGCAAAAGTTAAAGTTCCTTTAAGTCGAGCCGTAATTGGCTTTAAAATAGACTGAATTTGAGTCTGTCTAATCTTTTCTGTGACATTAGTTTTAATTAAAGCGTAAGTATTAAACAGATTAAGATTACTATCGATTAGTTCTTGGGCAATTATTTCGGTGAGATAGTCAAGACAATAATCCCTAAGCATTGGTTCGATACCATAATTGCCAGATTGTTTTTTAATAAGCGATCGCCAGTTAAGATGTTCTAAGGCTTCTAATAAATCCGCATGGGAAGCAGCAGGAAGAATATCTGCAAGCAATTCTGCTATTGTTGTCCATTTATGATTAATTGCTAACCAAATCAGAACTGTTTTGCTTAAACTATTCAGAGGTTGGAAATGTTGATCGAGAAACTGACTAACCCCATTAAAACTCAGGAAACCTTGCTCTAGAAAACGAGTTAAATTACCATCAAAAAGATCGTGAATGGAACTAGCTACTATCTTAAGAATTTGAGGATTATAACTATAATACTGACAAAGTTGGTGTTTTTCGGCTTCTGTCCCTGATAATCCCAGGTTTTCTAGCACGGGTAAAGCTGTAGCTAGGGAACCTCCCAATTGTAGCGATCGCACTACTAATTGATTTCCTTCTAGTACAGCAATTTCTGGGAACTTTTCTCTACTGGTAATCAAGAGACAACTTTTATGAGTGGTTTCTGCGATAGTTTTTAACAGTCTGCCATATTCTTGATCGTTCTCTGGCAACAAAGTTTCTAAGCCATCTAAAACAATTAAACAACGAGCAGTTTGTAAGTATTTAAGCAATGATGCGATTGAGCCTTCAGTCTGTTGTCCCTCGGATAAAAACAAAACTAGCTCATTTAACAAAGTGTTCAAAGTGGGAATATTGCGACAAGATTTCCAGATAAGATAGTTAAATTCAGTTTCTACTTGTTTAATCGCTTTAGCTGCCAAAGCAGATTTACCTATACCACCCATTCCTAAGACCGCGACCAGAATACAGCGATCGCTAATAATCCAATCCTGTAGTTGAGCTAATTCTGTAGTGCGATCGTAAAAATTAGAAACATCAATAGCTTCCCGAAAATCTACAATAGATGCTTGAGTCTTAGAAACTGTGGAAGTTTCTAAAGCTGCACTTTTGTCTTGAGCTAATTGACTTTCAAATCTTTGACGTAATAGAGAACGAAAATTATTTTTTGTTACCCGCTCTCCCAAGGCTTCAGACATAGTTCGCCAGAGTTGCGCTCCCGATTCTTTGATGTATTCTGTAGCGTATCCAGCTTCTTCGGCGATTTCTGCATATCCTTTATTGTCCCAAGCTTGCCGAAAAATTAAAGCTTTGACATTATTAACGGAGCCAGGGGGCAATATAGTATCTAGTAGTTCTAATGCCTTCTCAACATTGACTGTCATCGAATTTTTTTGTCGCTAATTATTTCTGCGGGAAAGCGGTGACAAGTATCAAGATTTTTGTTCATCTCTTCATTATCTCATGCCTCATTCACTTAACTTGACAGTCTTGGTAAGATAGCTCAAAGACGTGAGCAAGAACAGGAATTTTTGATTCGTAATGTCAGAAAGAATCAATTTGTTTCTTACCAATTTTCCAAGGAGAAGTTTTCTGATTGTTTGAGTTGCTCTTCTTGTTGTTGTAATTGTTCATCTTTTTCCTCTAGTTGTGATTCTAAGAGTTGGATTTGCTCTGCTGCAATCTGCAATGCTTCTGAGTCTAATAAAATAAATCTAAACTCCACAAAACAAATAATAACTATGACAGAAGCAAAAATAGGGATCATTGGTGGTAGCGGTTTATATAAAATGGATGCCCTGAAAGATGTTAAAGAAGTTACTATCGATACTCCTTTTGGCTCTCCTTCGGATGCTTTGATTGTGGGGAAACTAGAGGGGACTACCGTAGCTTTTTTAGCTCGTCACGGACGCAATCATCATTTACTTCCTTCAGAATTACCCTTTCGGGCTAATATTCATGCTATGAAACAGTTAGGGGTAGAGTATATCATCTCCGCTTCTGCTGTCGGCTCTCTTAAGGCAGAAGCCAAACCTTTAGATATGGTGATCCCAGATCAATTTATCGATCGCACTAAAAACCGTATTGCAACTTTTTTTGGTGAGGGAATAGTAGCTCACATTGCTTTTGGTGATCCCGTATGCAACAATTTAGCGAATGTGCTGGGAGATGCCGTAGCTGCTTTAGAATTACCAGAAGTGAATTTACATCGTGGCGGTACTTATGTCTGTATGGAAGGACCAGCTTTTTCCACCAAAGCGGAATCTAATCTTTATCGCAGTTGGGATGCCACCATTATTGGCATGACTAATTTACCAGAAGCTAAATTAGCTAGAGAAGCCGAAATTGCCTATGCTACCCTGGCTTTAGTGACCGATTATGATTGTTGGCATCCCGATCATGATAGTGTCACTGTGGAAATGGTCATCGGCAATTTACAGCGTAATGCTGTTAATGCTCAAAAAGTAATTCAAGAAACTGTAAAACGGTTGAGTAAAAATCCCCCCGAATCTTCTGCTCATTCTGCTCTCAAATATGCAATCCTCACCCCCTTAGATAAAGTTCCAGATACAACTAAGGAAAAATTACAATTACTTTTACAAAAGTATTTAACCCCATCTCAACAGTGATTATATTTCAATTGATAAGATAATTTGGGAACTTAAATAAAACAACAGGAATGCAGATTCAAGCTACAGATAAATCAATACTCGATTGGACTGGTGATATTCTGGCACTAGGTTTTTATGAAGGGGCAACGGAGTTGACTGGTGATTTAGCTCAGTTAGACCAGAAACTAGCAGGTACGCTCCAAGAATTAATTACTGATGAAGAATTTGAAGGGAAAACAGGTACTAGTGCTGTTACTAGAATCAGTGGTAAGAATAATTTTCGGAAACTGATTTTAATTGGCTTGGGTAAAGAGGAGGATATTAAAGTTGCTACCTATCGTACTACAGCAGCAGCGATCGCACGATTAGCGACCAAAGACAAAACTTTAGGGATTAGTTTACCTATATCATCAGAAGCATCAGACATAGCTCAAGCTATTACCGAAGGAATCCACTTGGCTCTCCATCAGGACAACCGCTTTAAGTCTGACCCAGAAGATAAAGCTCCCAAGCTAGAAACTATCGATATTTTAGGAGTTTCAGGACAAGAAGCAGGGATTAAGAAAGGAGAAACGATGGTTTCTGGGGTAATTTTGGCAAGAGAACTGGTAAATGCTCCTGCTAATGAAGTTACACCTGTAACTATGGCAGAAACTGCCCAACAACTTGCCACAGAATACGGCTTGGAAATTAAAATTCTCGAACAAGCAGACTGTGAAAACTTCGAGCAAGGAATGGGAGCCTATCTAGGAGTAGGCAAAGCTTCCGATCTTCCTCCCAAATTTATTCACCTTACTTATAAACCTCAAGGTACAGCTAAACGTAAACTGGCAATTGTCGGTAAGAGTCTTACCTTCGATTCTGGTGGACTAAATCTGAAAGTAGGTGGTAGTGGGATCGAAACCATGAAAATGGACATGGGAGGGGGTGCAGCAACTTTAGGCGCAGCAAAAGCGATCGCTCAACTTAAGCCTGATGTAGAAGTTCACTTTATCTGTGCTGCAACAGAAAACATGATCAGTGGTAAAGCCATGCACCCAGGAGACATCCTCAAAGCTGCTAATGG
>JASJDB010000332.1 GCA_030065315.1 Xenococcaceae cyanobacterium MO_167.B52
GATCCATATCTGCAAAAACATTCTCAGCAAGAGGTTGTATGCGGTTAGCAAATTCAATCATCGTTTTGGTATCTTCCCCAGAAATTAGTCGAGACAAATATTTCAATCTATATTCTATTGATTAATTTGACAGCAAAGAAATTTTTTTGTTAAATTAAACGTAGTCATAACGACTATGAGTAAAATGCAAAACTTAAGTTATCGGAGTTAAATTTATGGTCAAGATTGTAGGGATTACAGGGAGCTTGCGAGAGACTTCCTATAGTGCTAAAGCACTTAAAGAAACAGTTAGTAGAGTAGAGGCTTTAGGTGCAGAAGTAAAAATCCTGGACTTAAGAGATATGAATCTTCCTTTTTGCAATGGTGGCGATGAATACCCCAACTATCCTGATGTAATCAAACTTAGAGAAACAGTAAAACAAGCGGATGGGTTAATTTTAGCCACACCCGAATATCACGGTAGCGTGAGCGGTGTTCTAAAAAATGCCCTCGATCTAATGAGTTTTGAACACTTATCAGGTAAAGTTGTAGGAATGATTAGTGTCTTGGGTGGACAATCCAACAATAATGCTCTCAACGATCTGAGGGTTATCATGAGATGGGTTCATGCTTGGGTCATTCCTGAACAGATTGCAGTTGGACAAGCATGGCAGGCTTTTGATAAGGAAGATAAATTATTAGATGCAAAACTTGCAGAGCGATTTGATAAATTTGCTCACAGTTTAGTGGACAATACGCGAAAAATTCGAGAAATTTAAACAATTTATCAAACAATTATCGCAGTTGTTCTGTTTCCTCAAGTCTAGACTCAATCTTTCTTAAAATTGAACTTGTAGAAGATGGTTCAAGAGAATGCTGCCAATTTATTGCTTCTGAAGTAATAATGGTTTCTAGGTCGGCAATTCTATCCTCTAGTTGCTTAATTTTTTGGGATTTCTCGGAATCCCCACTTAACTCTTCAATAGAGCTTCTCCACACTGATACTGTTGCCACAGTTGTTCCTGCTACCACAGCAAGTGGTAACAATGCTCCGCTGTTCGTTACAGCGGAGAGAGGAATACAGATTGCCAACATAGGGACAGCCAGAGACCAAATTTTTGAGGTAGTTGTTGAGCGAATGTCGTTGGCATTTTTTGATAGCTTTTTGTCAGAGAGTAACATCAGTTTTTCCTCTACATATTTCAAGGGCTAGTGTCAGCAAAAAAGCCTAGGTTTCCTGATTATGGTAATTTGAGTTTTAATTACTTTAGGAAAAAAATTTTCCTAGACTGAAAATGCTTCATTTGAGACTTCTAGGATTTGGTAACTGAATAAAAGGAATAGCTGAACTCCCCATATAATTAGGCAGTTGACCATTCCAGCTTTCGGCTGCTTTTAATTTAGTTTGAGCTTCCAAAAGTTCGATATATTTAGGATTACGATTAAGTTGCTCGGTTTGTAAGCGAATCGATTCTGCCTGAGCTTGAGCTTCAAAGACTTTTACTTGCTTATCGGCTTCTGCACGAGCTAATTTTTGTTGTTCCTCAAACTTAACTCTTTGCAGTTCTTGTTCGGCTTTATTAGCTTGAGAACGGGCTATGGCAGCTTCTTCTGCCACTTTTTCAAAAGCTGCTGAAAATTTAATGGAAATATTGACGGCTTCAACTGCTAGTCCTAGAGACCTCAGTTCTTGAGTAAGACGACTTTGCATAGAGTTATTTAAATCCTGGCGATTTTGCACTATTTGCAAAGCATTACGAGTGCCAAATTCTTCCCGAAAAATATTGGCAACCCTGGGTTCTACTTGAGTTTTTATGTACTGTTGACCGTAGCGTTTAAATACTCTTTCTGTTTCATTTTCTAACAACGAAAATGTTACTTGAATCTTATTGTCTGGAGCAATTTGAGAATCTTTGGAGTAGGCAGGAATAGGAAGAGAAATGGTTTGAGAACGGAGATTTAATTTTTGAATATCCCCTTTTATAGGAGTATAAAAATGCAAACCAGGGTTTTCGGTTTTGATTAGTTTACCAAAGCTAGTACGCATTCCCATTTCACCAGTTTTAACCGTTGTCATACATCCAGTTAAGTTAATTCCTGCTGTAAGCAACGTTAGTATTAATAGTAATTTTTTCTTCATCATCTTTCTCCCATCACTGACAATAGGAAAATTCAAATAAGCTTGTTGCTCTAAACTGAGAAACTGACTTGTTTCTTAATTCTTCCTACTTTTAAGGATAGATAAACAAATTGAATAACTTGTGAGGATAGTCATGTTTCAATAAATAAGGGCGAATGATTATTCGCCCTGAGAAATTATAATTTTTGTATTATGGTGAAATTGATATGTAAATTCCAGAGCTGATGACACTTTTTCCATTATGAAAGCATCAAAAATAACCCGTGTTAAAACTGATTTCTATAGGGTTTAGTAGGTTTTTTACGCTTTTTAGTTTTATTTTTCTCGTAATCAATTTCTTTGAGTTTTTTCATGATGCGAGTAAAGTATTCACCCATATATTCTTCCATTGTGGTTATTTCTTCTTTAGGAATACCAAAAGTTTCATATACTTGATCCATATCGGCATCTAAAGGTTCACCACTAGCTAAAACTTCGGCAAAAGTTAACCGATCTGCTGTATTTTGACCCCATTCAAAGAAACGAGTTACCCGACGCATTAGACGTAATACAGCTAGAGATACGGTAGAAATTCTCGCTTCTTGTTGTGATAATCTTTCGCAGAGTCTAATTATCTCATAAGCATTCCAAGGTCTAGTTCCTACTAGAGGAAAAGTTTGTTTTTCTGTAGCGGGAACTTCTAAAGCACGGACTGCAAATTTAGCAATATCCTGGGTATTCATATAGGCAATAGGAGTATTTTCGCCACTTACCCAAACTACCTGATTTTCTAGAATTGGAATAGCGTATTGAGCTATTAGACCTTGCATAAAGCCACCAAGACGGAAAGTGGTATAGTTTAATCCTGATTCTTGTAAGAAAAGCTCCGTGCATTGTTTAATATCCATTAAAGGAACTTCAGGATGTTTTTCGGAATTGAGAATAGAGAAAAAGATATATCTGTCAATATCAGCAGCCTGAACTTCTTGGATCAGATTAACTTTCCCTTCCCAGTCAACTTGTTGAATACGAAGAGTATCTGTAATTCTGGTGGTTGCTGCATCGATTACCGCATCTATATCTTCTAGGGCAGGGCTAATAGTTTCTTTCTGGCGAATGTCTCCTTTGACAACTTCTGCACCCCATTCTTTAAGAAAAGATGCTTTTCCAGGGCTACGAACTAGACATCGTACTTCATGTTCTTTGTCAAGAGCATGGCGAACTATTTGTCTCCCCAGAGTGCCAGTAGCACCTACTACTAATAATTTCATTTAGTAATTTTGTTAATATTTTGTAATGTTTCTCTAAGATTTTATCAAAAACCTGTCCTAAATAGTTGTCTAGATTACTTATAATTTGGGTTATTCCCATTGTTAAGGAAATTTAAGTAACAATAACATTTAGTCTCTACTGAGTAAGAAATGACTTTAAAAGCTGTTTTATTAGATTTTAACGGTGTAATTATTAAAGATGAGTCAATTCACCAGGAATTGATTGCAGATATCTTGATTAGTGAGAATTTGCGCCCCAATGAGTCAGAATTTCAGGCTTTTTGTTTAGGAAGAAGCGATCGCGCTTGCTTAAGAGATATTTTGAAACAACGGGGTAGGATTGTTTCTGAGAAATATTTAGACAATTTAATTCAGAAGAAGAGTCAAGCATATCAGCAAAAGTTAGAAAGTTTCGAGATTTTGCCAATATATCCAGGAATTGAAGAGTTTTTAACTCAATTACACGAACTAGGAATTGCGATCGCATTAGTCACTGGAGCATTACGCCAGGAAGTAGAATTAGTTTTAGAAAAGTCTGCTATTGCCCAATATTTCTCGGTAATTGTCGGAGGAGACGACATTACCGAGAGTAAACCTGAACCAGAGGGTTATCTTTTAGCTGTGGAGCGACTATGCTTAAAACCATCAGAATGTTTAGCAATAGAAGATAGTTATTCAGGAATTGAAGCTGCCAAAAAAGCTGGGATTCCAGTAGTGGGAATTGCTAATAGTTATCCCCTTCATATGTTGCAAAGACGAGCTAACTGGACTGTAGATTATTTAAGGGAATTGGAGTTGGAGCGGTTGTTATAGGTTAGTGGTTGGTAGTTAGTGGTTAGTGATTAGTTGTTAGTAGTTCATTACTCCCTTGTCCCCCTGTCCCCCCTGTCCCCCCTGTCCCCCCTGTCCCCCCTGTCCCCCCTTATCTCCCTTATCTCCCTTATCCCCCCAGTCTTCCATCTCTCTCTTAAATGCGTGAAACTCTCTCTTGAGGAACATCTTTCAGAGCTTCATCAGGTAAAACATAGGAGTTACCAATTAACTTTTCATCCCAGTCAATGATTTCAGGAAAGGAGATATTGAGTAAAACTTGTACTGCAAAAATTTCTTGTACGGCATCTTCAAAACGCAAAAATGCGATGGTTTCTCCTGTCATAATATTGACTACCCAGATTCCGCAAATTCTGGCTTCTAATCTTTCTGTAAGGGGAATTCCGCTAAATACTGCCGTTTCTCTCACTTGAGATAAACCAATAAAAGCTAGAGAGCCACAAAAGTCAATGCCACGAGTAAAGCCTGGTAAGGTTGTGATCGTCTCTAGTTTACCTGAAGCAAGATCTATCATTCCCAGAGAACCATTACCTGATTCTAATACCAAGAGACGGTTATCGTGCCAACGAGGTGAATGGGGCATAGATAAACCAGTACTAATAGTTTCCTTAGTTTCCACATCCATTAAGATACCACCATTAGCTTTATTACTCCGCCAACCTCCTGCACTATCAGTTTGTCCCAACGCAGTTACATATTTTGGCTTACAATCAATCATTGCTAAACCATTGAGATGACAGCGATCTTCGGGAGTTAGAGCCGTTACAAAAGGCGGTCGCCAACGAGGAACAAAACTGTATTTACTATCTAGGGTACAAAGACAAGAAAAACGGGTATTGACAAACCATAAATCTTTTTGTCCCCAAGCCATTTCATGAATATCAATATCTCCTGTGATACTTAATTTTCTGGGGATATAGCAAGCATCGTGTTTTCCTGCCGGTTCTAGTTTATTTGCCACTGCTGGCATATTATGAAGTTCCCAAATTTGTGAGGCACAACCAATAGCCATCCTTTCTCGATTAGCTGCGATTCCCATTGGTTTGGAGAACATCCGAAAGTGAGTATTGATATTTTCCCCATCTGCTCGCAGCACAATTAACTTTCCTGCTTGATAAGTGGAGACTACTAGAGAAATTCCTAATTGCTGGAGTATGTCAGGAAAATTAGTAGTGTGAACACTCCGCATTGGTTCATTATTCTGGTTATTTTCTGGGATCATATTGATATGGAATCGGAATTTGATGATTCCGTGCTTCATACTGCGAGTACAGCGTAGCTTACTCGACAGTAAAGCACGACGATAACCTATTGGGCGGGCTTTTCTTGGTTTTGGACATATTCAATGATTTTATCTAAGTCAGCACCACGAGAGATAGACTTAATGCCATAACTTTTAGACCAAAAATAAGGTTGTCTTGGTGCGCGTTCCTTGGGCGAGACCCTTCGGGTAGAGCTACGCAAGTGAAAATCGCCACGGGTGGATAGGGGGGACTTTTCTGGTTTGATGTTTTGCTTCCCACAGTTGATTGTAGTTTGTTGAAGTCCCCCCATCCCCGCGCACCGCTTCCAGAAATATTTAGATAAATGTTCTGCATACTCCTTGCGCAAGTAACGAGAACTTACAGTTTTTAAATTCGCAATTAATTGAGACAAATTGAGAGAAGGATGAGTTTCAATGACCATGTGTATGTGATCTACCTCCCCAGAAAAACTTACAAGGTTGGAACGCCATTTAATTAAAGTATTTCTAAAAATTGACTCCATTCGAGTTAGCATATCCAAAGTAATGCACTTATGCCTGTATTTAACTTGAAAAGTAATATGATAATAAATTTCAAATGCTGCATGATTCATTGTTCTCATGGCTTGACTAAAAATTGAGGTAAATGATAATATAAGTATTATTCTAAAGGATACTGCCTCGCATATGGCAAAGATTATTAGAACTGACAAATGGGATTTACAGCCCAACGAATATCAACTACAGTATTTATCTGATACTGTAGTTATCTATCGTGAATATGTGCGTCGTCTAATAAGCATTGTTAATTGCCACTGGAAAGATGTTGGTAGAAGCCAAACTAAACAGCGATATGTAGAACAGCTTTTTCATAAAACCAAAGATCATCCTAATCCTAAATACGGCAAATTCTTTGGTGAAGGGACAAAGTTCTATAAATTTCCCTCTTATTTGAGACGAGCAGCTATCAATGATGCCATTGGTCATGTATCCTCCTTTGAGACAAGATATAGAGATTGGCAAACTGGAAGTAGAAAACACAAATTTGTTAGACCACCAAGATTAAATACTGTTTGTGGCGTTTATCCAGATTTGTACAAAAATCAATGTATCAAAGTAGCA
>JASJDB010000333.1 GCA_030065315.1 Xenococcaceae cyanobacterium MO_167.B52
GAATCGAATTCTTGCTAGTTCTGGTTTATTGTCATGGATACAACGTTCCTGTGCTGCTGTTCTGCTATTGGGAAAAGCGATCTTTTTCCTACTGACTCGTAAGCTTGATTTTAGAACTAGTCTCCAGCAAATGATGGAGGTTGGACCAGCCTCGTTAATAATTGCCCTAATAACTGCTGCGGTAATTGGTATGATTTTTACTATTCAAGTAGCTCGGGAGTTTTTACAATTAGGAGCAGGCACCGCAGTAGGAGGAATTTTGGCGATCGCTCTAGCTAGAGAACTATGCCCAGTCATGATGGCTGTGGTAGTCGCTGGTAGAGTAGGCTCCGCGTTTGCAGCGGAAATTGGCACAATGAGAGTAACAGAGCAGATTGATGCCCTTTATATGCTCAATACGGATCCCATTGAGTATCTGGTGATTCCTCGCTTACTAGCTTGTTGTATTATGGTGCCAGCTTTAAGTATCCTAGCTCTGTTTACGGGGTTAGCTGGAGGCTTGATCGTTGCTCAAACTTATGGAATTGCTCCTAGCGTTTTCATTAATTCGATCCATAATTTTTTAAATG
Organism: Xenococcaceae cyanobacterium MO_167.B52; assembly: GCA_030065315.1. Classification (GTDB taxonomy): domain Bacteria; phylum Cyanobacteriota; class Cyanobacteriia; order Cyanobacteriales; family Xenococcaceae; genus JASJCP01. The sequence goes on from JASJDB010000333.1 coordinate 570, forward strand.
TGTGGGATATTGTAAGTGGTCCCATTAAAGGAATTGTCTTTGGAGCTTTAATCGCAATTATTGGCTGTAGTTGGGGTTTAACGACCAGAGGAGGAGCTAAAGGAGTGGGACAATCTACTACAGCAGCAGTGGTAACTTCCCTACTGGCAATTTTTGTGTCTAATTTACTCCTTTCTTGGTTAATGTTTCAAGGATTCGGTCAAGGAGCAACCATGATTGGATAATGAGAGGTTGTTTGTCAATAAAACATGAAGATTAGAGCTAACACCTAATACCTAAAGCCTAATACCTTTCTTAACTATCAAATTAACTTTGCATAACTACTTAGATTAAAGCAAAAATTCTGATGACTGAACCCATAGTCGAACTCAAAGAAGTTTCTAAGTCTTTTGGTTCCAAAACAATTTTGGATCAAGTAAACCTAAAAATTTATCCAGGAGATGCTTTAGGGGTCATTGGTCCTTCTGGCACAGGTAAATCAACAATCTTAAGAATCATTGCTGGCTTACTCAAGCCAGATGCAGGAGAAGTTTATATTCAAGGACAAAAAAGACAAGGGACAATCGAAGAAGGGGAAGCATCTCTAGGTGTAGGAATGGTATTTCAGCAATCGGCTTTATTTGATTCCCTAACAGTAGAAGAAAATATTGGTTTTGCTCTTTATCGCTACTCTCAATTATCCCCTAAACAAATTCGCGAGTTGGTCGATCAAAAACTAGAAATAGTGGGGCTTCCTGGTACTGGGGATCTTTATCCAGCTGAACTATCGGGAGGGATGCGTAAAAAAGTCAGCTTGGCTCGCGCCATTATTACCGATCCCAATAATCCTGATAACACACCCACTATGATCCTCTATGATGAACCAACCGCAGGTCTAGACCCTGTTGCCTCAACTAGAATTGAAAACCTGATTCACGATCTGCTGTTTGAGCAAGGTGTATGTCGTGCCTACGCTATAGTCACTCACCAAGCTAGTACGATCCGCCTCACCACTGAGCGCATTATATTTATCTACGAAGGTAAAATTCAGTGGGATGGTACCAGGGAAGAAGCTTATAATTCCTCCCATCCGTTGTTAAAACAGTTCTTTAGCGGTAGTATCGAAGGTCCAATTCCCTAAAATTTTGAACAACTTGTATTATTTATGGCAAATCACCTATTGTGATTATGTATATTTCAGCAAAAACTACAATGACCAATGACCAATAGTAACGGCAATAACCGTATGTCGCCTTCAATGCGACAAAGTATAGTCGGCTTAATGCTTCTTGTCTCCCTTGGCTTTTTAGGCATAATAATACTCTGGCTCAGAAATTTTAGTTTTGGTGGTCGTAGCTACCAAGCCACCATTGTGTTTCCCAATGCAGGAGGTATGACCCCAGGAACGAAAGTATCTTATCGTGGGGTTAAAATTGGTCAAGTAACAACTATTAAGCCAGAACCTGAAGGAGTAGCTATTGGCGTAGAGATTGCAGCCAATCGGCTAATTCCTTTTAACTCTAGAATTGAAACAACCCAAGCAGGACTTGTAGGTGAAACTTCCATTGACATTACACCCCTGCAATCTCTTCCTCCCAATCAAAATATTGCCAGTCCCCTAGACTCCAAATGCGAACCATCATTAATTATCTGTAATGGTTCGATCCTGCAAGGAGAAGCAATATTAAATGTCAACACTTTAATTCGCTCTCTACTCCGAATTTCTAACATTATCGGCGACCCAGAAACAACTGCTGCCATTAGATCGCTTGTTAAAAATGCAACTAATGCTCTAGGAGATGTTGAGCAATTTTTCAACAATGCCCAGGAAAGTGGTGGGTTAGAAAATCTTAATTCGACTTTAATAGCAGTGGAACAAGCAGCTAGTCAGATAGATAGCTTACTTGCAGAAGTCAGACAAAAAAATAGTGTAGATAACCTCAATGCCACTTTAGCTTCCATCGGTCTAGCAGCAGAGGAAATTAAAATCTTTTTGGCAACTAACCGCAGCAATGTAGCTAATACCCTCAACAGTATTACTCAGACCAGCGACCAAATTCGAGTTGCTGCCAGAAGTTTAACTCCAATTATTCAGAAAGTTGAACAGGGAAAATTGATAGATAATTTAGACACCATAGCGGAAAACGGAGTTAAATTAACAGCTAATTTAGCAGATTTTTCTGCCAATCTGAATGATCCTAAGACCGTAATGTTGTTGGAGGAAACTCTCAATTCGGCTCGCTCTGCATTTGATAATATCAGGAAAATTACCTCTGATGTAGATCAACTGACGGGTAATCCTCAGTTTCGTCAAGATGTTCAAAAGCTGATTGAGGGTTTGAGCAGTTTAATTTCTTCGACTCAACTACTACAACAGCAAGCAGAATATGATCGCCAGTTTAATCGTATTGCTGCTGAAATCGCTAAAATCAAATCAGCAGCAAACCCCGACCTTGACCATCCCAAATCTGTTACTACTCTTCAACAAGACATCAATAAGTTTCAATCTAAACCATGAGTCTTAAACCAACTACTTATCAAATTCTAACCTTTTCAGCGATCGCCATATCAATTATCCTTGGGGGGTGTAATACTGCTCAAAAAGCTTCTCAAGTTCCTCAACAAGAAATTGCCGTGATGCAAGATGAGCCTGGTATTACTAGTAGCTCTTGGCAAAAACCCCAATTATTACGTAGTATAGATGTTGACTCAACACCTATAGTTTCAATTGCTTTGAGTCCTGATAGTAAAATGTTTGCTACTACTAGTTTTAGCGGTAAGGTTACTGTCTGGGATCTTGAATCTGGTGAATTGATACTTACAGACAATATAGGGACGGAAATCAGATCAATTCGTTTTAGCCCTGATGGAAAAACTGTAGCAACAGGGGACTCTGATAATAAGATTAAGCTGTGGGATGTGGGAACTCGTAAACTATTACGAACTTTTGAAGGTCATAAATACGTAGTAGAATCTGTTAGTTATAGTCCTGATGGACAAATCCTAGCCAGTGGGAGTTGGGATAAGACTATTAGATTGTGGGAGATAGGAACAGGAAAGTTACTCCAAACTTTAGAAGGTAATACAGATATGGTAACCTCAGTATCTTTTAGCCCCAGTCAACAATTGATTGTTAATGGTTCTTATGATGGCAGTATTAAATTATGGGATCTAAATTCTCCAGGATTACCTCGTTCTTTTGCGGGTCACGTTAACCCAGTCTATGAAGTACAGTTTACTCCTAATGGGGAAATGATTGCGAGTAGTAGTGGGGACAAGACTGTTAAATTGTGGGAATTATCTACTGGGCGCATAGTTCGCGCCCTGAATGGTCATGAAGATGTAGTTAAAGACATTGCTATTAGTAGCAATGGAAAAATTCTCGCTAGTAGCAGCAGTGATAAAACTGTCAAAATATGGAATCTGGCTACTGGTGAAATGCTCGATAGTTTATCAGGTAATTTTGTCACGGCATTAGAAATAGCTCCTAATAATCAGCTCCTGGTTACTGGTGATCAGGACGGTCAAATTCAAATCTGGCAAATTCAACTATTACAATAAACAATAATAATAAGCATTTTGGCTAAAAAAAAATGTAGGGGCTAAATATAATAAGCCCCTACAATACAATTTAATAAAAATTTTGAAGTCTATGTGCTAATGTTCTACTTCACCGTCTATTTTATGACTAATCAACATCAAGACCCCTAGGGCAAATAAGAAGCCACACATTGCCCATACTAGCTGATAATCTATATGAACTAAACCTATGAGAATAACTTCCCTAAGAATAGATACAATGGTAACTTCTACCGCGATACTTACATAGATTCGGTGATATTTCAGATATACCGCTAACAAACGGAATAACTCTACTAAGATTAATAGAAACAAGCTATTAGCAGCAATTGTCTTGAACTCTAAACCTGCTCTTATGTCGAGGAAAATATCTCCCAAAATTAGCATCATTTTGAATACTAAAAGAGCACCACACATGAAAACTACTATATCTTGTAAGGCATCTAAATTGCGAAACAGTCTATCTAGACTAAACCTTCGGTTTAGGGTTTCCGCTTTTCTTACACTACTCATATTTATTTACTCCTTATTTTTTAGATTTATTTTAGATTCAATTTTTAGTTAATTTATTAAGCTGATTTGCTATGGGTTTGATCTACAACTTTTCCATTAGACTCTGCAACTTTTTCAGAAATAACCTTTAGAAATTCTAAGTCGGGCTCAACAGTTTTTTCAGATTTGAGTTCTTGGGTTTGAGTATCTTGATGATCTTGACTATTAGAAACTCCACGTTTTTTCTTGCTTTTGAAAAAGAATTCAGGAGCTATTACACCCAATCCTATTACACTAGCGAAAAGAATAAACTCGATATTCTGAGCTTTCTTGGAAAGAACTATTTTCTTCAAGGTTGCGGGTTTACCAGCTCCTTTATCGGCTTTAGGAGCAGCAGCAATGTAGGTGGGAGCAGAAATTTCTTCAGTTAAAAGTTGCTGTGTAGCAGCAGTTTGCTTGATAGATTCTAAATTAGCTGCTCTAACAATTTTGGGAGTTGGTAATAATAAAGTTAAAAATGTTGCTATTGGTAATAATTTTAATAAGTAAAATTTATGATTCATAATGTTTTGTTTGAAGGATGATAAGTATAACTTTCATTATAGATATTAATCAATAGAAGGTGACAAAGTCGGAACAAGACAAAATAGGCTCTATGCCTACAATTGATGTCAATACTTGATTCATTTTTCATAGATTTTATTCAATATTACAAGTGTAAATTACTTTTTTATTGGCTTAGAGATGAATACTGCGGACTAACTCTTCTCGTATCTGAATAAATTCTGGTTTAACTCGCAAACTAGCAGCAGATTGCTCTTTTAAGGCGTGAGCAAAAGGATTATTAACAATTTTGGCAATTCTTCCAGGTCTCGCTTGCATCATCACAATACGAGTGGATAACAGTAGAGCCTCTTCTACATCGTGAGTAATGAAAAAAATCGTTTTCTGGGTACGTTCCCAAATATCTTGTAAATGGCTTTGCATCGACTCACGGGTAAGAGCGTCTAAAGCTCCAAAAGGCTCATCCATTAGTACTATTTTGGGGTCTGCTGCTAAAGTTCTGGCGATTGCTGCTCGTTGCTGCATTCCTCCCGAAATCTGATGAGGTAATAACTTGGCAGCTTCAACTAACCCTACCATATCTAGATAATAGGAAACTTTTTTTTGGCGATCCCGTTTAGACACTCCCTGCATCTTAGCCCCAAACTCAACATTTTTGGCAATATTGAGCCAAGGAAACAAATTAGGGCGTTGAAATACCACTCCTACATCTGCATCAGGTTTAATATGAGGTTTACCAGAAACAATAACAGAGCCTGTTGTGGGTGGTTGGTAGCCTGCTAAAACTCGCAATAAAGTGGTTTTACCACATCCAGAAGCACCAAGTACACAGACAAAATCCCCTAATTTCAGCTCCAGATTAATGTCTCGTAATACTTCGGAGCTTTCACTACCAGAACCAAAAGTTACACCTATATTCTGTAGCCGACAGATCACACTTTTGTCTAGAGAAGTTTGGGAATATTCGTCCATTATAAAAATTCATTGCGAATTGCTGATTGATAAACTTTCAGTTCAGGAGCAGATGCAATATTTTTCTGTTTAACCATAAATTGGGCAGATTCTTGCAGAACTTTAGCAAAATCCCCCACATCACTAGGCTTACCTAAGTATTCTACCTCCGCTTGTTCATCGGAAGTTAACCAGATTAATTTATTCATTCCTTCTAAACTAGCTTCTGGACTAATACCTAATTCTTGAGAAATTGCTTTACCCGCTGCTTCTGGGCTATTACGATAGAACTCAACTGCTTCGTTTAACACTGCGACATATTTTTTCATTGCATCGGGATACTTATCAGCAAACTCCTGGCGAACTACCCCTAAATCTGCTGTTACTACCCCTCTTTTTGCCATATCCGCTGAAGTAACCAGAATTTTTCC
>JASJDB010000334.1 GCA_030065315.1 Xenococcaceae cyanobacterium MO_167.B52
ATTTAAAATTACCCAAGTAGAGAATAGTTCTATGGTTACCAAACAGATTGAAGTAGTGTAAAACACATTAAATCGATCTGTTTTTTATTTTCCCAATTTAATTTATTCTTTTAGTAATCATGTTTAGAGTTTTTGCTAAGAACTGTGATCGCAACTTTGATAAGTGGACTGATGCTTTATATCATGCGAAATCTTTAATACCTCAATGTAAAAGTTTATTTGAAGATATCCGAATCTTTTATCGAGAAGATTTAATTTGGATATATAGTCGCTCTCATAAGTATCCTCAGTATATAGGTGCTGGTACTTATGATCGTTTAGCAAGATTATTTATTTTAGAAAATACAGAAGAAGGAACATAATTTTTATGTTTAAAAATTGGAAATTAAGAAAAAAATTTACCATAATTCTCCTCGGAATTTTTATCGTAGGACTAACTCTCATTGGTACAGCATTAATCACAGTTTTAGAAAGAGACACAGAAACCCAAATTGCTTCCCAGGGGTTAATTTTAATCGAAACGATGAACTCTGTCCGAGCTTATACGAGCAATCAAGTTAACCCAGAGTTGAGAGACCGACTAGACGAAGAATTTTTACCAGAAACAATACCAGCTTATTCAGCTAGGGAAGTATTTGAAGATTTACGAGATCGCAATGTTGCTTATCGTGAGTTTTTCTATAAAGAGGCAGTTTTAAATCCTTCCAATTTACGAGACTTACCAAATCGTTTGGAATCTGAAATTATTGAAAAATTTATCGGCGATCCTAATCTGAAAGAAATGAGGAAATTTCGCTCAACTCCCACTGGAGATTTCTTTTACATCGCTCGTCCTATTACTATTACCAATCCCAGTTGTCTACAATGTCATAGTACTCCAGATATAGCTCCTCGCAGTCAAGTAGAACGTTATGGTACTGTTAATGGTTATGGCTGGAAACTCAATGAAATTATTGGGGCGCAAATTATCTCTGTTCCTGCTAAGAAAGTTATCAGTCAAGCCCGTCAATCATTTCTGTTACTAATGGGGATTATTTCTTTAGTGTTCTTGTTAGTAGTTGTTTTGATTAATCATTTACTAAATCTCAATGTAATTCGTCCTATTAAGCGAATAGCGAGAGTCGCAGAAGAGGTTAGTACTGGTAATATGGATGCAGAATTTGACCGCATGAATAAAGATGAAATTGGTAATTTGGCAGAAGCGTTTAAACGGATGAAGCTAAGTTTAAGAATGGCAATGGGTAGATTGAGTCAAGTAAATAGAGTAAGGCGATAGTAAGTGAACATCACTGAAAAATTTAGGTTGTATGCGATTTGTAAATCACTTATTTACAAAACATCACATAAGACTACAGTAACTACCAACTAAAGCTGTTGATATTTTCTTCCCAGTGATCGCTGATTGTAATCAGCGATCACTTAATCCTTTAGGATTTTAGTAATCTAAAAGAATTTGGATCCATTTAGGAGGACGAGAAATAGGATTTCCTAAACGGTCTAATAGCATTAGGGCAATTAAATGTACTGCAAGAAGATAGATTAAGTTGTTGAAGAAAATTATCATGATTGTCAATATTTGAATTAGAAAAAAACTCGGTTCAGCAAGAATCCCCAACTTGAGAAAAATCCAATCTGCTATCTCAGTAATTTGAGTAATCAGATAAACCCAGAGGTCTTCACCCAACAAAATCGAAAATAACCATAAGCGAAATAATAAACCTAGACTACCAATCAATGCTCCTAGGGGAATAGACCAAGACCAACTGGTTTTTTTATCCCAGCAAGCACCTAATAATATTCCCATTACACCGTAGGGAATGAGAAAAATAACACTACGAGTAGGACCCATCAAGACCGACAATAGAAGTCCTGCGACCAAAGCTGTCATCCAAGAAGCACGATTACCACGACGGATATAAACTAAGGCAATGGGAATGGGAAAAAAAATTCTTAGGAAAGGACCCAAAGGAAAATAATAGTTAATTAACCAAATTAAACTAGCAGCACTAGCTAAAAAAGCAGTTTCTACAGTGACTAATGTTTTGGTAGTAATTTTAGAGTTTTTCACTTTGGCTACAGATTTATTTGGTACACTTGGTTCCCAATCTTCTCCATCTACCCAGTTATTCGTATCTAGAAATGATTCTGAGTCAGATGAAAATTGATTTTTGTGCTTTTCAGTAGCCATAAAAGTGATTGTTTAACTTAATGAAATATTATGATCTATTAACCAATGGCGTTTTCTAGAGCCAAGAGATCGGGAATTCGTAATAAATTTGCGTCTCTTTGGATTAATCCTTTTTGTTCGAGCCTAGTCAAGACTCTAGTGACAGTTTCCCTAGCTAATCCACTCAAACCACTAATCTCCCGATGGGGTAAGTTAGGAATTTCTGTTCCTGTTTCTCCCTTTGTTCCCTGTCCTTCTACCAAAAATAGAATAGCATCCGCCACCCTTGAGGTACTATCTGCATCTCGCAGTTGCAACCGACGATTGACTTGTCTAAGTCGTTTTGCCATTAGTTGCGATAAACGAACTCCTGCTATCGGTTCTGTATTAAGCAAGCTTACAAAATTTTCCGCGGGAATTCTGCCAATGGTAGTAGGAGTTAGACTAATAGCGTCAGTAGAACGCGGTTTTTTGTCTAATGCTGCCATTTCACCAAAAATTTCCCCTTTGCCAAGGATATTGAGAGTTACTTCTTTTCCCTCAAAATTGTAGGTGCGAATCTTGACCCAGCCTTCCAATATAAAATAGACAGAACCGCCCCAATCGTTCTCTAGCAGAATAATCTGACTAGCTGGATGAGAGAGTGTTACGAAATGACTAGTCATTTTCTGCAAGCTATCTTCTGGTAGTCCCTGGAAGAACGGAATTTGTGTTTTGAGTTTATCTAAATCAATGGTTTGTTCTAAAAAACTAGTTTGTTCTTCCATAGATACATTCAATCCAGTCCCTGGGCTATATCCTTTGTATCATTTTTTTGGGATTAATTGTTTATAGTTCATCGTCCTAAAGGATATATCCGAAGGTGTATCCTTTAGGGCACCTACGGATATTGATTGTTGATTGTTAACTGTTTCATTCCCCAAAAATATCTAACTGCTGGATCAATTGTTCTGATTTACTATGACCGTTATTAGGTGGGCACATTTGTTTGATACCTGCTCTTAAACCAAGGGCAATTTTACTGTGTTTTTCAATTTGTTTCATTACTTGTCTGGCACGTTTAATTACAGAGGGTGGTAATCCTGCTAATCTTCCTGCTTCTATGCCATAGGATTTACTTGCGCCACCAGGACATACTTGATGTAGAAAAATAATTTTATCAGCTAATTCTTTTACTAATACCTGATAGTTAGCTACGTTAGTTAAAATAGATGCTAATTCATTCAGTTCATGGTAATGAGTTGCAAAAATAGTCCGAGATTGAATTTCTATGGCTAAATATTCTGCTACTGACCAAGCAATAGAAAGACCATCAAAGGTAGCGGTTCCCCGACCAATTTCATCTAATAAAACTAAGGATTTATTGGTAGCATGATTGAGAATATTTGCTGTTTCATTCATTTCTACCATAAAGGTAGATTGACCTGTAGCTAAATCATCTACTGCTCCAACTCTGGTAAAAATGCGATCGCATATAGCTAACTTGGCTTCGGTTGCTGGGACGTAACTACCGATTTGAGCCATTAATTGAATCAATCCTACTTGTCTGAGATAACAACTTTTTCCACTGGCATTAGGACCTGTTAAAATTACTAAATCAGGACTAGTTTCTGAAGAATTACTATTACCCATGTTGGTAGAATTAGGAACAAAAAATCCATCCCCCAAAGATTGCTCTACTACAGGATGACGACCATCAATAATAGATATTTCTCGTTCTGTACTAATTTCGGGGCGGGAATAGTTTTGATAAACAGCAATTTCTCCTAACCCAACTAATACATCGATCGCAGCAACGGCTTTGGCAACACTGCGAATTTCACTAGATTTTTCGGCAACTTTGTTCCGTAATTCAGTAAATATTTCATACTCAAAATTACTTAAGTCATCTTTGGTAGTTAAGATACGAATTTCCCGTTCTTTTAATTCTGAAGTAATATATCTTTCTTCGTTAGTTAAAGTTTGTTTTCTGGTGTAAGTATCGGGAGCTTTGTTAGCTTTAGAGCGAGGCATACTGATATAATAACCAAAGGTTTTATTGTAGCCAACTTTGAGATTGGCAACCCCAGTATTTTCTCTTTCTGTTACTTCTAAATTTTGGAGCCATTTATTATCTTCATCTAGTTTTTGGCGCATTTCATCTAGTTTAGGGTTGATTCCATCCCTAATTAATCCTCCTTCTTTAATATGCTGGGGTGGAGATTCTACCAGATTATCAATTACTAACTGTCCTAATTCTTGTAACTCTGGGGGGACTTTTTGAATTGCTTTTAAATAGGGTGATTTACCATAAGAGGCGATCGCAGATAAATCGGTTAATTTCACCAAAGATTCACCCAAACCTAGTAAATCCCTGGCATTTGCCGTACCAGAAGCTACTCTTCCCGATAATCTCTCAATATCATAGATTTTTTTGAGCATAGCCCGTAAATCTTGCCTGAGGGAAGTATTTTCGATTAACTCTCCGATAGTATCTTGTCTGGCTTGAATGCCTTTAATATCGATTAGAGGTTGCAATAACCAACGGCGTAACGCCCTACCTCCCATCGCAGTGGCAGTACGATCTAAAGCCCATAATAGAGAACCATAAAACGTACCATCCCTAACGGTTTGAGTAATTTCCAGATTGCGCCGACTCTGATGATCTAAAATTAAATAGTCTGCCAAACTATAGGTTTTAAGAGTTTGCAGCTTAACTTGATAAGCTTTTTGGGTATCTTCCACATATTCTAATAATCCTCCCGCAGCCCTTACTGCCAGAGGTAAATTAGCACAACCCATCCCTTCTAGAGAAGTAACATTAAAAGTATTACGGAGTCTTTCCCTGGCTTCTACCAAGTTAAAAGGCTTTTGAGGGCGCAGAGAATAACAAAAACTATCGGGAAGACAATCTGCGAGATATTCTGACTTTTCTCCAGGGCGTAATAAACCATTAATATCTGGAGCGTTAGTAGGAATTAAAACTTCTGATGGTTGTAGACGCAACAACTCTAAAGTTAAATTCTCTAAATTTTGAGACTGGGTCGTAAAAAACTCCCCTGTGGAGATATCCGCATAAGCCAAACCCCAATGATCTCCTGCAATAACCACCCCTGCTAAAAAATTATTGCGTCTTGCTGTTAACATCCCATCATCGGTAAGAGTACCAGGAGTAAGTAATTTCGTTATTTCCCGACGTACCAAATTACGCTTTTCTGCTGCTGCGACAGATGCATCCTCTACTTGATCGCAAATTACCACAGCATAACCTTTCTCTACCAACATAGTACTGTAGCGTTCTAGAGCATGGTGGGGTACTCCAGTCATCGCGACTCTACCCAATTCCTTTCCCGCTTCCTTACTAGTTTGCACCAATTCCAACTCACGAGAAATAGTTACCGCATCTTGGAAAAAACATTCAAAAAAATCTCCTACCCGATACAACAATAAAGCATGAGGATATTGCTCTTTCACCTCGACATAATGACGATGCATCGGTGAAAGTTTTTCTTTATCAATATTGTTACAGTCAGTACAGATTGGTTTTGCAGTTTGATTTGTTGTATCTTGTTTGCGTCTCGGTGCCATCTATCAGAATAAGAATAGGTATTTCTCTTGACTGTATCGCAATTATCTACCCTTATGAATTTTATTCTTGATCTGTTTTAAGATTTGATTTTTGAGCAAAAATTAGCCAAAAGTTTAATGGTCGAAATCAAACTTTTGTGCAAGCATATAGCTAATCAGTAGCAAAATTCTAACTTTCTGCAATAATGCACAGCAGAATTGCCAGTCAATCCTCAAAAGCCCCAACCCCTATTACCTCTTCTTTTGGGGTCAAGCCTCAGACTGTTCAAACTGTTAAAGAAAGAAACAATAAAGCTCCTGACCCAAAATTCAACTTCAATCTGAGCCAAATTGCTGCTTCTCGACCTAGTACGCCACCAGCAAGACCCCAGGTTAATCTAAAGCATCACTTACAACTTGCCCAAAACAATCCTGTCAGGGAACTTCAGCGACAAAAACAAAGAGAAAATAAGATCAAGACTGTAAATCTTAAATCATTTACCTCTGATAATTTTGGATGTAGAAGCAATCATCTGGTTCTACCCCTGCTGTTTCTTCTTGTTTAAAAAGGGAACTTGTCTTATCTTGTCTAATTTATTTGATCATAGCAGCCTGAGTAGCTGAGGAATGTTGAAAAGAAAAAGTATCAACACTTCCTTGCCCAATCAGACAACTTTTTCACCCAAGTATAGTTAGCTAATTCCCAACATAGCTTCTAAAGTAAAGTATAGGAAAACAAAAGTTCCTACCCCAAAACCCACTAAAGCTACTGCTGTGATCGGATTTTTCCAAAAAGGAGCTAAATTTTCAAAGAAAGCCCAAAAAATTCCCAAGATCAAACTAATTAAGTA
>JASJDB010000335.1 GCA_030065315.1 Xenococcaceae cyanobacterium MO_167.B52
GAGATAGACATAGAACCTCACATTGAGATGCTAAAGTAACTAATTCACTGACACTATCTCTTGTTATCTTCGTTCCCAAATATTGAATGCTCGGAGTTAGTTGCGTCGCTGATAAGGGAATTCGTAATCGCATATAACCTTGATATTTAACGATCGCGCTCCCCAATTCTTGTCCTGAATGGGATAGGGAAATTACTTCAAATTTTCGCCCGAACAGTGGATGCATCGGGTCGATGATTTCAATCTCGGAGGGCTGTTCTACTTCTGGGTTGTTGAAGGGGGTATTAACAAATGGTTTAGTTTGACAACATTGCTCATGAACCACTGCTCAAGAAAATAGAAGAGTACCCTGGAAAAGAGATTGTTGCCAACTGGTTAAAAGCTGGGTATTTCCTGAAAGAGGTCTTTCACAAGACAGAAAAAGGAACTCCCCAAGGGGGTATAATAAGCCCATTATTAGCCAATATCGCCTTAGATGGAATCGAACACAAACTAGGGATAAAATACAAATGTCGCAAAGACAAAAGGGGAAACTTCTGGCAAACAAGTCATGCCTCTATAGGCATATATGTCAGATACGCTGATGACCTCGTAATCCTTACTGATTCTGAAGAAAAAGCCAAAAACGTTAGAAGAAGACTCAAGAAAATCCTCAAATCTTTTGGATTAGAACTGAGTGAAGAAAAAACGAAAATAACACACCTTTACGAAGGCTTTGACTTTCTAGGGTGGAACTTCAGAAGATACAAAACTAGCAGAAGGAAACGTGGAGAAATCACATATATTAAACCCAGTAAAGAATCAATCCAAAAATTCAAGAACAATATCAAAGAGGTTTTCAAAAACCTTAAGGGGAAATGCCAACAAAGGGTAATTGAAGACCTAAATCCCATCATGAGGGGATGGGCAAATTACCACAAGAACGTCGTAAGTCAAGCCACCTTTAATAATTTGGACGACTACATCTTCGGCAAGCTGGTTAGATGGGCTAAGAGAACCCACCCCAAAAAATCTTGGAAATGGATTAAAAACAAATACTGGGGGAATCTATGCCCAGGCAGGAACGACAAATGGGTTTTTGGATACACAAGCCAAAATGACAAAGTAAGATACTTAGAAAAATTGGCTTGGACAAAAATTGAACGTCACACCCTCGTTAAATATAAACACAGCCCAGATGATCCCGACTTAAAGGAATACTGGGAAAACCGAAACAAACAAAACGAGGAAAGAAGACTCGCCCAAAAATTAACAAAGGGGAAAAACAAAATAGCAATATCTACTAACTATAAGTGCAGACTATGTGGACAGGAACTATCGAGCGAAGGTCTCAACAACCTTCATAAACATCATATAGTTCCTAGACGACTAGGCGGAAGAGATGAATACAAAAATCTCATCTACCTTCACGCAGAATGCCATCGACAAGTAACTCTCAAAGGAGAGTTAAACCCAGATATCTTACTCAAGTTAGGTGTTAAAGCCCTATACGACAAGAGAAAGGATAGATGGATAGTCCATAAGACTATAAAATAAAATTCCTCCATTTTTCGAGGGTTATTGATTGAGCCGAGTGCTTGGAGACTTGCTCGCTCGGTTCTTAGGGGGCGAAGGGGGAGAAATCCCCCCGACCTACCCGATTGAGCAAAAGTCGGAAAGACCAAAGGTTTTCGGGAGCGCAGTGCGGGGAAACTCGCACGCTGCGATCTCACTGAGAGGTGCGAGGGATTATACCCTCCATCGACTCAACCCATGCACCGTTCTGGAGAGCAGTAAGCGGGGCGACTCGCTTACTGACTTTAATAACGCCGTAAGGGGAATCCAGTAGTGGTTGCTTCCACTACTAATAGTACCTTGAAGGAAGTTCTTTCTACTCTACGGAGTTTGGAGAAGCCCGCGTTGTACCGATAGGTCAACGTCGGGAGAAGTCACTAGTAGAATTCTATTGCATATTTTTAAGAATTAGCCGTGATAGTCATCTACACGAGAAAATAAATCCAGGAATACCCTGTAAATCATTACCTCTATGTTCTGGAATCGCATTCGACAAATTATCTATGCTGCCTTAACAGTTATCGGCTTGGTCTGGACAAACTACTACTTGGTGGAGTTTACCATTACGAGTAAAGGCGAGCTAACCCTAGCTAATTTTCTTAACTTTGATCTTGGTTTATTTATCGAACAAGTTGGTGCTAATCCTGCTTCCAGTTTTATTGGGGTGGATGTAACCATTGCAGCTTTATGTGGAATTACACTAATTGTGGCAGAAGGACGACGGCTAAAAATGAAGTTGTGGGGTCTTTACATTGTCGCTATCTTCTTAGTATCCTTTGGTTTTGGATTTCCGTTGTTTTTGTTCATGCGAGAACGCAAGCAGATGGAAATGCTAGGTCTAGCAGAAGAGAGCAAAAGTATTAATGATTCTTCGCCTCAAACCTAGAGATTGCCTTGATAAGATTTTTGGCGATAGTTAATACAAATTGAGCAAGCATCAAGCTCAGTAATAAAAACCAAGATATAGTAAGCATTTCAGCTATTATTCCCAAAAGCTCCTATTTTGTCAAATATTGTAAAGTTTATCGGAAAAATAACAAAGCAAGATCCTTAGCGTATCAAGATTATTACTAAGCTCATTATTCCCTTCTATCTCTATGACTGAAAACGCACAAAGCAAAGCTGTTATAAAGAGCAATCAATCTGCTGAAAAAGATCCAATTGGTTTTCAACCTTATGTCACAGCTACAGCTTTGGGTCAAGGTTTAGTATTACTATCTTCAACAGCTATTTTGTGGGTAATTGCAGCAGGATTTTTAGGAATAGAATCTCCAGCTAAACCCAAAATTACTCAATTAAAGCAGCAAATATCTTCTGACGTTGATTCTAACTTGAATACTGGGGGAGAATGGGTCGCAAAAAAACCAATCTTCTGGGCTAATGAATCTGCGGTCAATGCTGTAGCCTTTAGCCCAGACGGTAAATACTTCGTCACTGGTGATGAGGATCAGATAATAGGATTATGGGATATTGAGAGTCAAACACTTCTCCGTACCTTGAGGGGTCATAAATCTGTGGTTAATACTGTAGCCTTTAGCCCAGATGGTCAATACCTTGTTAGTGGTGGTGAGGATCGGACAGTACGGTTGTGGGACATTGAGAATCAAGGACTTCTTCATACCTTGAGGGGTCATAAATCTGTCGTCAGGTCTGTCATCTTTAGCTCCAATGGAAAATACATTGCCAGTGGGAGTAATGACCAGACCATCAGATTGTGGATTGTTGAGGATCAAGAACTTCTTCATACTTTCACAGGTCATACATCTTGGGTCAGGTCTGTAGCCTTTAGCCCAGATGGTAAATACCTCGTCAGTGGGAGCGACGACCAGACCATCAGATTGTGGGATGTCCAGAGTCAGCAACTTCTTTATACTTTGACAGGTCATAAATCTGCGGTCAATGCTGTAGCCTTTAGCCCAGATGGTAAATACCTTGTCAGTGGGAGCAGTGACGAGACCATCAAATTGTGGGATGTTCAGAGTCAAAAACTTCTTCATACTTTGACAGGTCATACATCTGTGGTCAATGCTGTAGCCTTTAGCCCAGATGGTAAATACCTCGCCAGTGGGAGTAATGACCAGACCATTAGGTTGTGGGACATACAGAATCAAGGACTTCTTCGTACCTTGAGGGGTCATAAATCTGTAGTCAATGCTGTAGCCTTTAGCCCAGATGGTAAATACCTCCTTACTGGGAGTAGTGACCAGACCACCAGATTGTGGGTAGTAATTCCCTAATGGTGCAACTTATAAAACTCAAGACTATAACTCAAATTAGTTGAGATTATTCAACACAAAAGCCCATTTATCAGCAATTTCTTCAATTATTTTCTTGGTCGGTTTCCCCGCACCATGTCCCGCTTTTGTTTCAATGCGAATTAAGATGGGATTATCTCCTCCATGAGCTGCTTGTAAAGCTGCTGCAAACTTAAAACTGTGAGCAGGAACAACTCGATCATCGTATTCGGCAGTAGTAATTAGAGTTGCTGGATATTTTGTACCTGGTTGGAGGTTGTGTAGAGGAGAATAAGAATACAGTATTTTAAAATCTTCTTCCTGGTCAGGACTACCGTATTCAGAACACCATGCCCACCCAATGGTAAATTTAGGAAACCGCAACATATCCAACACTCCTACTGCTGGTAAAACGACGGCAAAAAGTTCGGGACGTTGGCTCATGCAAGCAGCAACTAATAATCCACCATTACTGCGTCCTGAGATCGCCAATTGACCAGAGGAGGTATATTGATGAGTAATTAACCACTCTGCTGCTGCAATAAAATCATCAAAAACATTCTGTTTTTTTTCTTTGATTCCTGCCTGATGCCATGCTTCGCCATATTCACTGCCCCCTCGTAGGTTAGGAACAGCATATACTCCTCCTAATTCCAGCCACACTAAGTTACCAATAGAAAAACTTGGAGTCAGGGAAAAATTGAACCCGCCATAACCATAAAGATAAGTCGGATTATTCCCATCTAGTTGTAAGTCTTTTTTATGGGTAATAAACATCGGGATGATTGTCCCATCTTTACTAGGATAAAAAACTTGTTTAGTGACATAATCATTAGAATTAAAATCTATTTGAGGCTGGCGAAATATGGTACTTTTTCCCGTTCTCATGTCATAGCGATAGCTTGTAGTAGGAGTAGTAAAACTAGTAAAACTATAAAAAGTTTCGGTGTCAGAGCTTTTACCATTAAACCCTCTTACCGTTCCCATTCCAGGTAATTCTATTTCCCGAATCAAAGTTCCATCTAAAGCCAAAATTTTAACTTGAGACTTGGCATCTTGAAGATAGTTAGCTACAAATTGGTTGTTAATAATCCCTACTCTTGCCAAAGTTTCTTGAGCTTCAGGAATAATTTCTTGCCAGTGGGAGCGGTCTAAATGATTAAGCTCAATCCCAATTACTTTTCCTTTTGGTGCATCCAAATCCGTTCTAAACCAAAAGATAGAATTATTGTGTTCAATAAAATCGTAACTAGCTTCAAACTCATCAATTAATTCAATTACTTCCGAATCAGGGTTTTGTAAGTTTTTGTAAAAAACTAAATTTTTCGGCTCAGTTCCTCGCCCTATACGAATAATTAAGTAACAGCCATCTTCAGTAACATAAGGACTAAATCTCCATTCTTTTTGGTCAGGACGATGATAAATTAGAATATCATCTCCTTGAGAAGTTCCTAATCGATGATAATAAAGTTTTTGATAATAATTAAGCTCCTCAAACTTAGTTTCAGCATTAGGCTCATCATAGCAACTATAAAAGAAGCCTTGATTATCTTTTGCCCAAGATACTCCAGAAAATTTAATCCACTTTAAATGGTCTTCTAAAACTTCTTTGGTTTCAACATTTTTGACCCGATACTCAATCCAATCTGAACCCGCAGTAGCTAAACCATATGCCATTAATTTTCCATCATCACTAATAGCTAAACCTGATAGAGCTACTGTTCCATCTAAGGATAACTGATTTGGCTCTAATAAGACTTCTGCTACTCCATCTAAAGAGTCTAAAGTATATAAAACATCTTGATTTTGCAAGCCATCATTTTTTGAATAAAAGTAGCGATTTCCTCGTTTAAAAGGAACAGTAAATTTTTCGTAATTCCATAATTCAGTAATTCTTTTTTGGAGTTTTTTCCGAATCTCTAGTTGCTCTAAATAAGCAAAAGTTAGGGCATTTTGTGCTTTAATCCAGGTTTTAGTCTCATCACTGTCAGGATTTTCTAGCCAACGCCAAGGGTCTTTTACTTCAACCCCAAAAAAATCATCATAATCTTCAGTTTTCTTACTTGAAGGATAATTAAACCTGGACATAAAAAGAGTTAAAATATGGTTAATATTAGTATTTTTGACAAATCGGATTTAGGATAATTCTACTACCCCTTCTGGGTGAGCGATATGGACAGACTTGAATTCTTTGAATCAAATGGGGTCAGAATTTATGGCACACTTAACCTGCCTAATAGATCGGAAAAATCCCCTGCTTGTCTCCTTATTGGAGGTTCCTTTCCTCAGACGCGAGACGGCAATTTAGATAATTCACAAACTGATTGGTTTCCTACTCCTTTGCCTGAGCGAAATCTATTCCGCGATGAAGCCCAAATTTTGTCCCGTCTTGGCATCGCTACCTTTAGATACGATAAGCGAGGCTGTGGTCAAAGTGAAGGGGATTTTAATACCACCAGTTTATTTGACCTAATCTCCGATGCTCACAGGGCATGGCAATGGCTACGAGCATTGCCAGAAATTGATCCTCAAAGAGTAGGTGTTCTTGGTCAAAGCGAAGGTGCTGTTATTGCCTTGATGTTAGCAGCCCAAGACCCCAGCATTTGCTTTTACATCTGGCAGGGAGGAATCTACCATAATCTAGAACAGATTCTCAAATGGCAAGCGGAAGAGTTTTGGGAATTGGAATACACTAAGATTGAGAACTTTAAGCACAATGTCCCCCTAATGTATTGGATCTATAAACAGATTGATGACCTTCTCGCTAGTGCTAAAAGTGGCGCAGATTTTTTTCGG
>JASJDB010000336.1 GCA_030065315.1 Xenococcaceae cyanobacterium MO_167.B52
AAATTAATCTATCATCAGCAAAATTATCAGGAGTATTGTTACGATTCCATTTGATGGTGCCACCCTTAGCACTAACTTTGTCAGTAGCAGAGAATTTGATTTGGACTTGATCTCCATCGGGGTCATAGTCATTATCAAGTACTTCAATTCCGACTTGCTCTCCTACTTTAGTAGTAGCAGTATCATTCATTGCAATAGGATCGCGGTTCCCATCAGGCTTATCTGTTACATGAATCCATAAGGATTGGTCATTATATGCACCGTGAGAATCTACAACTCGAACGATTACATCATAAATATTGTTCTTATGGGCATCGAGAGGATTTTCAAAATCAGGAGGATTAATAAAGGAGAGTTTTCCTGTATGTTGGTCTATAGTGTATAAATTTTTGTCTGCTCCTCCTACGATAAAGTACTTGAGACCATTGCCTTCAGAATCATAGTCATCTGTCGCATCGATATCAATGACATGAGTAGTATTTTCCATAACGGAGATTTTGCCGTCAATGGGTAAATTTTTATATACGGGTGACTTATTGCTACTTCCACCGCTACTGCTATCGTCTAATCCTCCTGAACTACTATCATCAGTCCATGTAGTTTCAGTAGGTTTAAATTCGCCTGCAATGTTTTCAAGAGTCATTAATCTTACTCCTTAAATTATTAAAAAATCAATAGAATTTATTTACTTTTGATTCACTTTTAATTCATAGATCAATTAGATTTACATCTAAATAAATGCCTAACAGGAAATACTTAATAAATAGATTTGTCTGGCATTAGTTATTGGAATTAACAGTGGTTTCACTTACATTTACCAATGTACTCAAGAAGAACAATTATTGTGTAAAGTTTAGATGTTTTCTGGCAATGTAAGTATCAAGACTACATAAAGAATAATAGCTTTACAAAAGTTAAGTGAAATTGGGGAATAATTATATTATTGCTTTTAAAAAATGTCTTAGGTATTGTGAATGAGCTACTGTTTTAATCCCAATTGCTCGAAACCAGTCAATAATATATCAAACCTAATTTGCGAAGCTTGTGGAGCCAAGCTGTTGTTACGCGATCGCTATCAAATTCTAAGATTTATTGGTCAAGGCGGTTTTGGTCAAACTTTTCTTGCTGCTGATGTTTCTCATCTTCATCCTTCTTTATGCGTAATTAAACAACTAAATGCTAAAAGACAAAACTCTTCGATGGGAAGAAAACTCTTTCAAAGAGAAGCAAGAATTTTAGGAGCGATCGGAGATAATTGTCACATACCTCAGTTAATCGATTACTTTGAAGAACAACAGCAATTTTACTTAGTACAAGATTATATATATGGTCAAAATTTGCAACAAGAAGTAACAAAACAAGGGGTATTAGATGAAACTCAAACTAAACAAGTCCTGGAAGAACTTCTGTTAATTTTGCAACAAGTTCACAGTCATAATATTATTCATCGAGATGTTAAACCATCTAATATTATTCGTCGGCAAAAAGATGGCAAATTGATTCTAATAGACTTTGGTATGGTCGAGGAAAAAAATAGTGATTTTACCAGCAAAAATTTGGCTGAAATAGCTCTTAGTGAATATTCTGTGGGAACTCGTGGTTACGCTCCCCCAGAACAGTTAGCTCTGCGTCCTACATATGCCAGTGATATCTATTCTCTGGGGGTGACTGCTATTTATCTGATGCAAGGCAAAACCCCAGCAAATATTGGTCTAAATCCGATGACAGGAGAAGTTATGTGGTTAAAAGACTTAGATATCAGGGATAGTTTTGCCAAGATCTTACTGAAAATGCTGAATATTTCTGTAGAACATCGTTATCAAAGTGCAGAGGAAGTTTTGCACGCTTTGGGTCAAGCTCAGTAAAAATACTATTTCTTTATCAAATCTTTAAAATAATCGAAAATTTTTCAGTGTAATCACTTAAAACAAGTAGAAATAATTCATTTTTTACCTGTATTTTTACAGAATTTTATCCGTAATTGCACTTATTTTAAATATCCAATCTATTTTTTCACTTTTTTATAGTTTCATTAAACAAGTGGCAAAGTTTAATAATTTTTAAAATTATTCAAAGCGCAAATAGAGTCTTTAATGTCATCACTATTTGTCAATTTGTATTGCTATCTTACTGTAATTGATAACTAAAAAACTCTTTTTTGATGAAGATATTATTCTTTAATAGTTTAAAGTTTCGGATGCCTTTATTGGTCTTGTCAGCTATTATTCCTTTAATTTCTTTGGCTAGTTTTTATGCTACTAAAACTGCTTCAAAAACAATTACTGAAGAAGCCAAAGAAAATCTGGTACTACATAGTACTTTGCTAGCTGAAAATGTTCAAATCTGGAATGAATCCAATGTTCTAGCTTTACTGAATTTAAGTAAAGAAGTAGAGATTATTAGTGCTAACCCCAGAAAACGGCAAACAGTTTTAGAAACAATGGTAAATACCTATGAGCATCTTTATCTCGCCCATACCATCAATACTCAAGGCTGGAATACAGCTCGCAGTGATGGTCAGATCTCTAAGTATTATGGAGATCGTAAGTATTTTACTAGTGCTATGGCTGGCAATAAAATCAATTATCAAACCATTGTTAGTCGTACTACTAAACAACCAGCTTTATGTTTAAGTACTCCTACTTTTGGGCTAGACAAAATTGTAGAAGTCACTTCAGTATGTACTGACTTAAATGCTTTAACAGAACAGATAGGGAAATTAAGATTTGGAGAAACAGGTTATGCTTTTCTGGTGGATGAAAATGCTGCTCTTTTGGCTCATCCAGATGAGGAATTAATTTCTGGAGACAATTTAATCAATTTCAGTGAATATCCTCCAGTTCAGAATATTTTACCAGGGAATGAAGATAGTGATTTGGCTTTTACTGATGATAATGATGTTAGATGGGTCTCCTATACTACTCGTTTGAATAATGGTTGGATTTTAGTAATTCAGCAAGAAGAAGCGGAATTCCTCGCTAATCAACTACAATTCCAGAATCTAGCATTTTTCATTAGTTTGGTGCTTCTTTTCGTCATTACAGGGGTAACTTTTGGGATTGCCAATCGTTTAATTGCACCCATCAGTAATCTCACCTCAGCAGCTAGTGCGATCGCTCATGGGGAATTTGAGGGACAAATAACAATTAAACGTCAAGATGAGTTAGGAATTTTGGCTGATTCTTTCAATCAAATGAAAGCAGAGTTAAAAAATCTATTTGCTCATTTGGAGCAACGTATCCAAGAAAGAACAGCTCAATTAAAGACAGCTAAAGAATCCGCAGAAAAAGCCTCTGCCATTGCTGTGGCTGCTAACCAATCTAAAGATAGATTTCTGGCTAATATCAGCCATGAATTTCGCACTCCTCTCAACAGTATTATTGGCTACAATCGATTAATTCAGCAAGATCTGCAATTAAAGCCAATTCATTCCAAGCATTTAAAAATAGTTGAGCAAAGTAGTATTCATCTATTAAGCCTGATTAACGATCTGTTAGATCTTTCTCAAGCTCAACTCGACCAAATCAAACTTTATCCTGATGATTTGGAAATAGACATTTGTTTAAAAGAAATCATAGAGCTAGTTACTCTGCCAGCTCAAGAAAAAAATCTGATACTTCAGCCTCAATGGCAGAATTTACCAACTTGGGTTCAAATTGATCAGAAAAGACTGCGACAAATCTTGGTTAATCTTTTAAGTAATGCTATTAAATTTACTAACAAAGGAAAAGTAACTTTGCAAGTGAGTCCTGTTGAATCTATGAAAATTGATCATGATGGGACTGCTCAACAAAAAATCCGATTTGCCGTAATTGATACTGGGGTAGGTTTGGCACAACAAGATATTAAGAAAATTTTTCAACCTTTTGAGCAAGCAGGAGATTCTGAATCCCGTTGGATGGGTACAGGTTTGGGTTTATCAATTGTCTCTGAGTTAATTAAATTAATGGGAGGAGAATTACGAGTTAAAAGTAAATTAGGCATTGGCTCAGTTTTTTGGTTTGATATTGATGTGCCAATTTCCCCCAAAACTGAACAAATTGAAGCAGAAATCCCCCCAATTTCTGAAATATCTTATCAAGGGGCTAAACCGAAACTTTTGGTTGTAGATGATCAGATAGTCAATCGAGAACTTCTAGTGAAAATGCTACAGCCAAAAGGTTTTGATGTATTCACTGCTAGTGACGGGGAACAGATGTTAAAAATAGCTACTGTGATTAAACCGGATGTGATTTTACTAGATTTGTTTATGCCTGTTAAAACTGGGTTTACTTGCAGCAGAGAAATTCGACAAGATCCACAGTTAAAAAATATTCCGATTATTATAGTCACAGCCAGCACAATTAGTGAAGAAATGAGTCGTTATTTAGATTGTGAAGCCATTGTGAACAAGCCCATTGATCAAGAGGAATTATTGACAGTGTTGCATCAATACATCTCAAAAAGAAGAGGAAGCAAAGGGCTTGACAAAGTCAGCTAGTGCTAATTGTCTGGAACTATTTTGATTAAGGATCTTACCAAGCTGACTGACAATCGATCGCGATTTGTTGTTTCAATGCGTCGAGAGAATCAAATTTTTGTTGGGGACGCAAAAAACGTTCTAAATGTACTGTAAGATCGCGATCGTATAAGTTTCCTGACCAATTAAGTAGATGAACTTCTACCGTTACGGTTTTTCCTGATACGGTAGGTCGATCGCCTATATTCATCACCCCCTTAATATAAGAGTTATCTAAGCCAACTTTTACCGCATATACTCCGTGACAAGGCAACAATTTATCTGGGGGCAATTGTAAATTAGCGGTGGGAAATCCAATAGTTTTCCCTAACTGTTTGCCTTGTACTACTTTGCCGATGAGACAATAGGAGCGACCCAGCATCTTATTTGCCTCAGTAAGATTACCTTCTGCCAATGCTTGACGAATTAGAGAACTACTGACTCGCACTTGATTTCCACTGCATTTACGGAGACTATTAATTATGACTGGAATATTAAACTCAGCAGCAAGATTTTTTAAAGCGATCGCATTACCTTTTCTTTGATAGCCAAAACGAAAATCTTCTCCCACACTAATCAAAGTGACTTGTAGCTGTTTTACTAATATTTTTTCCACAAATTGTTGAGGGGTAAGATTAGCTAATTCCCGATCAAAGGGTAATAGTACTAATTGTTTGATGCCGAGGCTCTCAAGATATTGGGACTTCTCTGTGATGGGAGTTAATAATTTAAGGCAATTACCTGTAAAAAATTCTCTCGGATGGGGAGTAAAACTAACTACTGAAGGATATACTGAAGCATCGGTCGAGTTTAAAATTGGTTCCAATACAACTCTGTGCCCTTGATGTACGCCATCAAAATTGCCAAGGGCGATCGTAGTTGGTTTCCGAATTTCGTCTGTTGAAGTTGCAATCCACACAGTTTACATTTTTACACAATTCCCCATCTCTTTTTCACCCAATATTCAGTATTTATAATTTAATCTGGATTCCTCCCCCATCCTCAATTCCTAATTCGGTTTACAATCAACTAGGAATCATTAACTAAAAACCAATCATCAAATGTTTAACGGATCGGAATCTATTGCCATTTTTCTTGTTGTTTTTGCTGCTGTTGGGATTTTTGTGTGGGGCTATAATCGCGCTAAAGACTACGGTAAGTTAGGAATTTTGGCATGGTTGCAATCGGTTGTTTTGATGAGTCCTTGGTTACTTTTCTTTGGCTTATTCGCCCTCGGTATTTATCTAAATTTTGTTGGCATCCTATTTTTACTGGTAGTTTCAGTAGGAGTTTATATCTGGCTTGGCAGACAATTACGGGCTGCTGGACAGGATGAACTTTTACAACAAAAAGCAGCCGAAAGGCTCAAAATGCAAGCTGAAATTGCAGAAACAGCTAAGGAAACCCAAAATACTAATACAGAACCAGAATCTACAACATCAGTAGAACCAGTACCAATTTCCGATGAAGATTTAGCCAAAATCAAAAATATTTTTGGCATTGATACCTTTTTTGCCACAGAAACAATCTCTTATCAAGAAGGGGCAATATTTAGGGGTAACTTAAGAAGTGATCCTGAGAAAGCTCATGCCAAACTTACTCAAAATTTGTCAAAGCAACTAGGAGAGAAATATCGCGTATTTTTAGTTGAAAGTCCCGAAGAAAAACCCGTTGTGGTCGTATTACCCAGCAAAAATGACCCTCAGACCACTACCTTAGCTCAAAAAAACCTCGCTTTGGTTTTATTAGTCTCAACTATTGTTACTAGTTTAGAAGCATCTGGCTTATTAATGGGCTTCGATCTTTTTAGTGATTTTAGTAGGTATCAAGAAGCGATCCCTTTTAGTATCGGGCTTTGGACAATACTAATCGCCCACGAAATTGGTCACTGGGTAGTGGCAAAACGCTACAATATCCGTCTCAGTTTGCCCTTTTTTATTCCTACTTGGCAAATTGGTTCATTTGGAGCGATTACTCGTTTTGAATCCTTATTACCCCATCGCACAGCCTTATTCGATATTTCTTTTGGGGGAGTAGCAGTAGGTGGAATTGCCTCTTTATTCCTTTTAATAGTTGGGATGACCTTATCTCATCCTGGTAGTTTATTCCAATTACCCACAGAATTCTTCAAAGCATC
>JASJDB010000337.1 GCA_030065315.1 Xenococcaceae cyanobacterium MO_167.B52
TTTGGTAGTTATAGGTGGTTTTGCTGAAACATAATTCATTTAAAGTCCCCTCCTGGATAAATTTACCTCTATTAAGCTTGATTTTTAGTTGATTTTACAACCGTAATAATACGGAATAAAAATTTTGTTTAATCATCTTTAGGTATAACAAAAGCAATTTTCGTTCCTCCTTCATAGATATTTTCTGACCAAATATTACCTTTGAGGTCTAATATAATTTTTTTGACTATTGTTAACCCTAATCCTTGTCCATTTTCTCTACGAGAATAAAATGGTAAAAACATATTTTGTTGGTCCTCTAATGACAAGCCATAACCGCGATCGCAAATACTAACTAAAATTTCTTTTTGAAAAGATTGCCAAGAACAATATATAGTTTCTCCTGGAGGAGAAAAATAAATAGCATTACTCAAAAGATTGTCAAAAATTTGTTTTAATTTTAAATTATCTATTGTCAAATATACTGTTTGTTTAGGATATTTAATTTTGAGATTTTTGTCATCAACTAAATGCTTTAAGTCATTAATTGTTTCTTGAAAAATATTTCTAATATCTTGAATATTGTCAGTTTGTTTGTTTTTCTTAAAAGAAGTTAAAAATGTTTTTAAATCTAGATTAAGGTTAATAATTTTATTTTTTATATCTTTTGCTTGAAGCTGACAAAAATCAATTGTGGGACTCAAACAAATAGTCTCAGCAATCATGCTTATTTCCGCTAGAGGAGTTTTTAAATGATGTCCTATTTGATAGAGTAAATTTTTGAGATTTTGTACTTCAGTTTCTTTTTCTTGATATTGATTTTCTAAATCTAAATACTGTTGTAAAAGTTGATTATGGGTAGTAATAATTTGTTTTTGTTCTGGGTCTAAAATCTGGTCATAAAATAAAATTAGGTATCGTGACTGACTATGAGTTTTGTTAATTAAATATATGTATCCTAAAAATAGAGAATTACAATAAATTTCTGATTCTGATTCATAAATATTGAGTTCTAAATTTTTGAACCAAGTATAATTAATTCGATATTGGCAACAAGTAGTTTTATCTGATAAGCATAAGGCTTCAATAATATTTGGGGACTTATTTTGTCCAGCAATTAAAACACAACCATAACCAGGTACTTGTTGCTGTATTTGCCTGTAAAAAAAATCAATGAATTTTTGTAACCTAATGCAGTGCTGGTTGTTAATTTTTGTATCTAATTTGGTATTTTTCAAGGAAATCATTATAGATATCTCTAACTAAAATTTTTTTACTATTTAAAAAAATACCCTTCTGTAATATTATGCAAAATACTTTTATTATGGATGAGTATTTCATAAAACACTTTAAATTAACAATTGAAATTATTAAAATCAATATTTTTGTTAATAAAATTATAAAAAAAGTCAAAAAATCTCTCAAAACTTTACACTAATTAAGGAATGAAGTATTAATCAGTTAGAGAATTTGATCAATCCAACTTGGCTAAAATTTGTATTCTATTAGAATAGACTTATGCTTTGACAATAAAACTGAAGTTTCAGGCGATTGGGTATTCAGATGTAAAATATCAGTCAAAAATCTGTTAACCTTGGCTAGTGCCGAGAAAAAACACGCTAGGCAGGTTTGAGCTTATAGAATTAATCTAATCATAAATACGCATCTTCTATCTGCTTGAGAAACAGCAACAATGCTCGAAAAGTTAAATCTGAAAAGGATTATCGTAAGTATTACGGCTAGTGTAGCGGTATCAGTTCTGATGATTGGATTACGTCATCAAGGAAGTTTTGAGCAAATAGAATTGTTAGCATACGATATTCTAGTTAGACTCAATGCTAAATCTGGCTCAGACCCAAGAATTACTATTGTTGAAATTGATCATACCGCCTTACAGAAATTAAACAGGGATAAAATTAGTGATGCTACCCTCAAGCAAGTTTTAGAAAAAATTTCCCAGTATAAACCCAAAGTCATTGGGGTTAATATAGTACGTAATATTCCCATTGGAGAAGGTAGGGAGGAATTACTGAAATACATTAATGACATTTATCAACCTTTAGAAACTGCAATTAAACCAATTATTTTTCCCTGTGCTTTGCCTTCTCAGAATAAACCCCAAGGAATTGCACCACCCCCTGTAATCGATCCTTACAGTGCAATTGGATTTATTGATTTGGAAACCGATGCACCAGATATTTTTGGGAGACAAATTATTAGACGTGCTCCTATTTCGAGTATTCCAGTCAATATTAGCCTGGAGACAGCTTTAGAAGGGCAATTTGATGCAAGGTCAGCAAATTACCTATGTACAGTTCCTTTTTCCTTTAGTTTTTTAACGGCTTTAAGTTATATTCAAGGGCAACAAATTCAAGATCTGCCTTCTAATTCCACCCCTGATGCCAGGGAATTTATTGAGTTAACTAAAATTAGCGAAGGAGAGATTAAGTTAAAGTCTTCAACTTTTACCCCCTTAAAACCGAAAGCTGGAAGCTATAGCAATTTAGACCCTAGTTTGTATCAGTATTTGATTGATTATCGCTACTCTGAGCCAGGAGAAAGAGTCCCCCTAACCAAAGTACTAGAAAATCAAGTTACTCTAGAGCAGTTCAAGGATAAAGTAGTATTGATTGGCTATACTACCAAAGCTCATATCCAGCAAACTCCTTTGGGTTCTGATTCTGGAGTTGCAATTCATGGATGGATGATTAGTCAGCTTTTGAGGAATGTCTTGGATGGACAGCGTCAAATTTGGAGTTGGTCTGAGCCTGGAGAATGGTTATGGATTATTACTTGGGGAATAGTGGGAAGTATAGTTGGCTCAAGCCGAAATTTGACCGCGCAGCACATCGCTTTGAGTGAGATCAGTATATTTGCTGGTGGTATGGTAATTGCCATTGCAACTTTAGGTGGAAGTTGTTGGCTGCTCTTCACCCAACAGGGATGGGTACCATTGATTCCCTCCTGCTTAACCTTGGTTATTTCTGGGGTTATAGCCAAAGTATTAGCTTCGAGTGGGACTGCATTAGACCCCTACATTACCGTTAGCGAACCAACTAAAACCTTTCTTAACCCTACCCAAGAATGGTCACAAGATGACTCTCATAATTCCGAAGAGAACCTGGCAGATGTTGAAGATATTTTTATTGATAAAACCATTGGAGAATGGAATCGCTACGTCTTAAAAAAACTGTTAGGGAAAGGAGGCATGAGCAGAGTATATCTGGCTCTAGATCGTAACCTGAACAATAAGCAAGTAGCCATTAAAATTATGACTAACTACTGTTATGGCAACGATCAGGATTCCCGAAAAAGGTTTATTGGAGAAATCGAAAAACTATGTATGCTCAATCACCCCAACATTATACAAATCAAAGAGCAAGGCATCACTCCCGCTACGCCTCCTTTTTATGGCAATCCTTTTTATGTCATGGAATATTTTGAAGGGAAAACCTTGCGACAAGTAATCAAAAAACTAGACAAAATAGCTTATAATTTAGCCCTAAAAATTATTTTTCAAGTATGTTTAGGACTCAAAGAAGCTCATAAAAAAGGCATAATTCATCGAGATATTAAACCAGGCAACATTTTCTTATCCACTGGCGATTCATTAGGAGAAGTTGTTAAGATTATTGATTTTGGTATTGCCAAAAAAATTGACCTAGAATATCAACAAAATGATCAAAGAACTAGAGGTTTTATTGGTACTTATCGTTATGCCTCTCCAGAACAAATTAGAGGAATAAATATTGATTCTAGGACTGATATCTATAGTTTAGGAGTGGTGTTTTATGAAATATTAAGTGGTGAACATCCTTTTGAAAGTAAAGATGATGATAATTATGATGATGAAAATGCTAAACCTTTAAAAGAGCAACCAGCTTGTAAACATATTCCCCGTGACTTAGAAACTATAATCATGAAATGTTTAGCCCAATGTCCTGAAGATAGATTTCAAACTATTCAAGAGTTAGAAAGAGCTTTAAGGAATTTTTTATAAATATCTAAACCTAAAAAATCTGATTGAGAAACAGCCAAAATGCTTTATAACTTAAATCTGAAAAAGATTATTGTCGGTCTTAGTGCCAGTTTAGCCTTATCACTTTTGATTATCGGCTTACGACATCAAGGAAGTTTTGAGCAAATAGAATTGTTGGCATATGATTTTTTAGTCAGGCTAGATGCTAAACCAGGTGGAGATGAAAGGATTACTATTGTGGGAATTGATGACAATTCCTTACTAAAACTCAATAGCGATAAAATTAGTGACGCTACTCTTCAGCAAGTTTTAGCAACTATAGGACAATATAAACCCAAAGTGATTGGGATTGATATCATCCGAGATATTCCTATTGGAGAAGGAAGAAAAGAATTAATCGACTATGTGAATAAGATTTATCAACCCTTAGAAACTGCAATTAAGCCAATTATTTTTCCTTGCGCCTTACCCTCTGAGAATAAACCCAATGGAATTGCACCGCCGACCGTAATTGATCGTGACAGTGCCGTTGGATTTGTGGATTTAGAAACTGATCCCACCAATATTTTCGGTGGAGAAACTGTTAGGCGTACTTCTATTACCAGTATTCCAGTTAAAAATAGGGCAAAAAAAGCTCCTAAAGCTGAATCAGATCAAGATGGATCAGAATCTCTATGTACCGCTCCTTTTTCCTTTAGTTTCTTGATAGCTTTAAGCTATGTACAAGGGCAGCAAATCGAAACCTTATTACCAAACGAAAGTCCTGATTTTACCAAATTTCTTAAGATCGATAATATTTCCGAAGGGAAAGTACAATTCAAGTCTGCAACTTTGACCCCTTTAAATCCCAAAACTGGCAGTTATCAAGACCTAGATCCTAGTATTTATCAGCATTTAATTGATTATCGCTACAAGAAGCCAGGAGAAATAATTTCCTTAACTAAAGTACTAGAAAATCAGGTAACACCAAGACAATTTAAAGATAAAGTAGTTTTGATTGGGTACACCACCAAAGAAGATATCCATCAAACCCCTTTTGGATTTCGTCCTGGGGTTTTGATTCATGGCTGGATTATCAGTCAACTTTTGAGCAATGCTTTAAACGAACAGCCTCAATTTTGGACTTGGTCTGAACCCGTAGAATGGTTATGGATTATTGGTTGGGGATTAGCTGGAAGTATTGTGGCATTGGGAATTCGCCCTGTTGAGATATTTGCTGGTGGCATCGGAATTGCGATCGCAATTTTAGGGGGGAGTTGCTGGATACTCTTTGCTCAACAGGGTTGGATCCCTTTAATTCCTCCTAGCTTAAGTTTGATCTTTTCTGGGGTTTTAGTAAGAGTAATAGATGCTAAATTTGGTAATTTATTCAGTGATTTATCACCAGAAACAGCAACCTTTTCATCTTCAGAGGCAACTGTAATCACAGGAGGTGGAGCAAAAATCGAATCCACCTTTATTGAAGATGGGGGAGGAGAAAGACAACCTCTGGTTACAGTTCTCGAAGAGCTAATCGAGAAAGCTCCCGAAACAGAAAGAAAGCCTCTAAGAACGGTAGTTGAAAGACTAAACCATATGACCTCTGAAGCGGGAAGAGAACCTTTAGCTACTATAGTTGAACAATTATTAATCGACTATAGTGCAGAGACTCAAATCGCTCCCCTGATCACGGTTGTGGAAGCCTTGATCGATCATACTCCTGAAGCAGAAAGAAAACCTCTAAAGACAGTTGTGGAAAAACTGATCCAGGAAACTAAACGTCGTGCTTTTGTCAGAGCAGAAGACCCTTTTATTGGTCAGAAAATTGGAGATGGCGATCGCTATTTATTGAAAAAACTCCTAGGACAAGGGGGGATGAGCAAAGTATACATAGCCTTGGACACCAAACTTAGTAACAGGAAAGTAGCAATTAAAATTATGACCAGCTACGCTTCTGCTAATAATCAACATTTAATTAAACGTTTTACTAGAGAAGTAGAAAGTTTATGTGTGTTAAATCATCCCAATATCATTCAAATTACGGATTTTGGCGTAACTCCCCAAAAAAAACCCTTTTCTGGTGATCCGTTTTATGTCATGGAATATTTTATGGGACAAACTCTACAAAGATTGCTTGATCAAGACGATAAACTTAATCCTGATTTAGCTCTAAAAATTGGTTTAAAAATTTGTTATGGTCTGAAAAATGCTCATCAAGAAGGTATTATTCATCGCGATTTAAAACCAGATAATATCTTTTTAGTTTCTGGCTCGACAGTAGGAGAGGTTGTAAAAATTATTGATTTTGGTATTGCTAAAAAAATCGAAGAAGAAAGTGACTCTAACACTACTTCATTAACTATGGTCAATACTTTTATTGGTACTTATCGCTACGCATCTCCTGAACAATGTAACGGTGCTACTATTGATTCTAGAACCGATATTTATAGTTTAGGTATGGTATTGTATGAGATGCTTAGTGGCAATAATCCTTATAATTTAAAAGATAGTTCAGATACTAAAAATGCTGATTGGAGTGTGGCTCACCGTAGAGAACAAGCTATTTCTTTGAGAGAACAAACAGGCTGTGAAAATATTTCAGTTGACCTAGACAATGTTGTGATGAAGTGTTTAGAAAAAACTCCTCAAAACCGATTTCAAAATATTGAAGATTTAGAACAAGCTTTGAGCAATTGCTTATCTTAATAGCTATTAAGTAATGTCATAG
>JASJDB010000338.1 GCA_030065315.1 Xenococcaceae cyanobacterium MO_167.B52
TTACGGTGGCGGGGGACATTCTCAAGCAGCTTCTTTGACAATTGGGACAGAAAACAATGAAACAGTATTTCACCAACTATTTGCCGACTTGCGATCGCAAATTCCTGAACCTCCCACTGCTAGAGATTTAATGTCCTCTCCAGTACGAACCATTCTGCCTGAAACTACTATCGATCAAGCCCAACGAATTTTATTTCGTTACGGACATTCAGGTTTATCGGTCGTCGATTCTGGGGGAAAGTTAACAGGAGTAATTTCCCGTCGCGACTTAGATTTAGCCTTACATCATGGTTTTTCCCATGCGCCAGTTAAAGGTTATATGACCCGCAATATCAAAACTATTACACCCGACACCACTCTTCCTGAAATTGAATCCTTAATGGTGACTTATGATGTGGGACGATTACCAGTCTTAGATCAGGGAGAATTAATGGGTATTGTGACCCGTACTGATGTGTTGCGTCAACTGCATCAGGACAGGGAAGAATTGGCAGTAAATGAAGATCAAACCCCTGCTCTAACTTCTTGCTTATTACCTACCCTAAAATCTCGATTAGCCCATTCCATTTGGGAATTATTATCTTATATTGCTGCTGAAGCACAAGAGCGAGGCTGGAATCTTTATTTAGTAGGGGGTGGAGTCAGAGATTTATTACTGAGTAAAGATGAAGAAAAATTATTATTACAAGATATCGATTTAGTTGTAGATGGATTTCATCGTGCAGCAGACGATCAGGCAGGAGTTATATTAGCCAATACGATTCGAGAAAAATATCCTAATTCTCGCCTTTCCATTCACGGAGAATTTCAAACTGCTGCTTTACTATGGCACAAAGACCCCATACTAGGTAATCTGTGGTTAGATATTGCCACGGCTAGAACCGAATTTTATCCCTATCCTGCTGCTAATCCCGAAGTAGAAGCTAGTTCGATTCGTCAGGACTTGTATCGGCGAGACTTTACGATTAATGCCCTAGCAGTTCGCTTAACTACCCCGCGAAAAGGTGAATTTTCCCGTAAAGGAGACTTATTAGACTTTTTTGGCGGATTACTAGATTTGCGATCGCGTCAAATTAGAGTTCTCCATCCCAATAGCTTTATTGAAGACCCCACCCGTATCTATCGTGCGGTCAGATTTGCGGTCAGACTACACTTTAGAATTGAATCAGAAACCGAAGCTTATATCCGTTACGCGATTGATAGTGGTATTTATGAAAAACTCAGGTTAAGCAATCAACAAGCACCAGCTCTAACCACTAGACTGCGAGCAGAATTAAAATATATCCTACAATCTAACTACTGGAAACCAGCCTTAAAATTACTAGCAGATTTAGGTGCCTTACGCTGTATCCATCAGGATTTACAATTAACTCCCAAACTATGGTGGGAAATCCGTTGTGTTTCCCGTTGGCTAAATTATCTTGATCCAGAACATAAATTACAGCATTGGTTAATTAGATTAGAAGTTTTAATTTCCGCTTTACCCGATACCGAAAGAGCCATAGTAGCAACTAACTTACAATTACCCAAGGATAGTATTAACCGAGTTCAGCAACTCGCTCAAATTGAACCAGAGATTAGGGAAAAATTACGTAACTCTAAGCTTCCTAGCGAAGTATATCAAGCCTTACACTCCTATAAATCTCCTAGCTTAATTCTGATAGCAGCGAGAAACTGTCTCCAAAACCGCAAAATTATTTGGCAATATCTAACCAAACTATCAAAAACGCAACCATTATTAAATGGAAATTATCTTAAACAACTAGGCTATAAACCAAGTCCAGTTTATAAAGCAATGTTAGAAGAATTATTAATCGCAACCCTTGACCAGACAATTACTAATCCTGCTGAAGCAGAAGCATTAATTAAAACTAAATATCCTATTGATTGAAGATAGATCGCAGTTCTGAAGGATTATAGAATAGCCCAAAACTCAACCTTCATACCAGCCAGCACGCCAAGCTGCCTCAGCTTCTGCGATCGCACATTCTTTCTCTATGGCTTGATATTGCTTACGTAATTGTTGAATTTTCTTAGATAAATTGCGAATTTTAGTTCTCTCAACACTAAGAGCCGCTTCGGTAAACTCGATTTCGGATAAGCGCAAACGCAATAAACTAATCTGGGCAGCTTTAGCTTTTTTACCTTTGGACTCTTTTTCTATTTCTACTACTAAATTAATCACATTAGACAAGCCGTTGATCTTCTGATTATTGCCTGAAACTTCATTAGCCTTAATTGCCATATCTATAACTTTGGCAGGTAAGTGTTTGGGAAGTATTTGAGCCTCCTGTAAACATTTATTCGCTTTAATTGATATGTCACTTAAAATCCGTTTAAGATTTTTTTCAATTCTTTTCTGCCATAAAACCAAGTGCTGTGGTTTACTAAAATCAAGCTCTTCAGACTTTTCTGATTCTAAATCATCCGCAGCCATACTTTCTAACTGTTCTGCTAACTCCTTGATATTGTTTTGATTTCCATCTAAGACAATCTCTTGCAATGATTGTTCCTCTTCTGAGGTTTGCTCATCAGAACTTACTTCCTTTTTATCTGTTGTTATTTCTTGATTAGAGAGTTTATTTAAAGGTAAATTCTTAATCATTTCTGCCAGCAAATTTAGTTCAGTTGGTTCTGAATAAAATTGTCTCTGTTCAATATTATCGAGTTCCTCTAAAAATTCCCCAACTTCCCCACTAATAGTTCTAATTTGCTGCTGTAGTTCTTGTCTTTGGCTGAAAGATAATTTTAAAAATAACTCTGGATAAACCTGGGTACAGATTTGATAACTTGCTAACATTAGTTGCTGTTTGACACACTGACTTAGGACTTGAAGATAATTACTGTAAAACTGCCGAAGTTCTGTGGCTACTTCAGCTACGTTTTTTTGCAAAGTTTCTAAGTCTTGTTTAATTTGTTGAATCGGTCGTGCCATATGATGAGTATTTAACAATTAATTTACTTAGCTTCTACTGTCTCTCAGGTTCTTTAATTATTCAACATTAATTTCCCATTAAATGGTACAAGGGCGATTTCTGTTGTCCAAAAGAAACGAACCATCGCCCTTATAAGGGTTGTGTAGCCTAACCAAGTTTGTCAAGGTATTAATTGCAAGCAACCTTGCCCATCTTACTAAAGATATAAGCTTATTATTAATAGATCAACTTATTCTTGTTCGATGCCCTCTCCTAAAACTAAGCGATGAAAACGGCGCACTTGAATGTTTTCCCCCAAAGTTGCCACACTATTAGTAACTAATTCTGCTACTGTGGTACTTTGATCTTTAATATAGGGTTGTTCTAGTAAGGACATTTCTTTGAGACGCTTATCTATTCTACCTTGGACAATTTTTTCCTTAATATTGTCAGGTTTGCCAGCTAAGTCATCTCGACCCATTTCAATTTCTTTTTCCTTAGCAACTATCTCTTCTGGAATGTCGTCAGTTTTAACATATTCCACATTAGGACAAGCTGCAATTTGCATGGCAATATTACGTACTAGCTCTTTAAATTTATCATTGCGAGCAACAAAATCAGTTTCGCAATTGACTTCTACTATTACTCCAATGCGTCCACCAGTATGGATGTAGCTGTCTACTAATCCTTCCGCAGCCACACGACCTTGTTTTTTTCCAGCAGATGAGATGCCTTTTTGCCGTAACCACTCCATAGCTTTGGTCATATCACCATCGCTTTCGCTGAGAGCTTTTTTACAATCCATCATCCCCGCACCACTTTTTTCACGGAGTTCTTTAACTAATTTTGCTGAAATTTGCGCCATTTTATTAATACCTAACTTTGTTGATTGATCATAATGACGGCAAGAGATGGTGACTAGCTGTCAGCCCCTCTAATTACCGCGTTAACAAAACTACTCTCAGTTTGTGTGAAAAAGGGTAACTCAAAAGCTACCCTAACTTCGGAGAATTTGTATGCCAAATTTAGAATTGATTATTTCTAACTGGCTAAACTCTCTACAACATTGTGCAACGTCTTGAGCTATTCTTCACTATCGGTATCGGCAGAACTTTCAGGTTGAGCTTCAGGTTGAGCTTCTTCCTCATCACTCACTTCTGCATCTGGGTAGTCTTCTTCTTCAAGTCCTTCTTCAAATTCTTCGTAGCCTTCTTGAGACTCTAATTGACCATGACGACCTTCGTAAATCGCATCGGCTAATTTACCTACAATTAACTTAATGGAACGAATTGCATCATCATTAGCAGGAATGGGAATATCTACGATGTCGGGGTCGCAGTTAGTATCTAAAATTGATACTACAGGAATATTTAATTTTTGGCACTCAGAAATAGCATTATGTTCTCGTTTTTGATCGACAATGACCACGATATCTGGTACCTTACGCATATTCTTGATACCGCCTAGGTATTTTTGTAATTTCCCTAGTTCCCGACGTAGCATAGAAGCTTCTTTTTTGGGTCTGCGGTCTAAAGCACCACTTTCTTCTAAACGTTCTAGTTCTTTGAGCCTTTCTACTCTGGTTTTAATAGTTTCCCAGTTAGTGAGCATTCCTCCCAACCATCTCTGGTTAACATAATATGAACCGCAACGGCTGGCTTCTTGAGCGATGATTCCTGCTGCTTGGCGTTTTGTTCCCACAAATAAGACTTTTTTACCTTGCTCTGAAGAAGAACGCATAAATTCGTAGCCTTCTTCGATTAGTTGAGCAGTTTGAACTAGATCAATAATGTGAACCCCGTTTCTTGCAGTGTAAATATACTGCGACATACGAGGGTTCCAACGGCGGGTTTGGTGTCCAAAATGGACTCCAGACTCTAATAGTTCGGCTAGAGAAACAACTGGCATATTTTTTTACTCCTTTTCGGGTTAATCCTCCATTCAGGAGAAGTCAATACAACTTCTGATTAGTTTTGTTTAAAACACCCGAATCCCTGAATGTGTGATTTTAGAATTGTTGACGGTGAGAGAGGCTCTCGGTTAGAGAGCATCTCTAATCACCGTGTTGACAACCTCATAAGTTTATCATTTAACAATTAGTAAGTGACCATTGCTCTGAGATCGAAGATGAATTTTTTATTTCTATCGAAATTGTTGCCTTTGTTTATCTATCCCTTAGGCTTATCTTGCGTTCTGTTGTTGATCGGCTTGTTCTTGAGTATTAGGAAGTCTCGCTTTACTTGTATCCCAATTTTATTATCTTTAATTTTATTGTTAACCGCAGCAAATCCCAGAACAGCTAACTATTTACTTCAATCTCTAGAAAAGCAATACCTACCTTTAGCAGAATTACCTACTGCTGATGCCATAGTGGTTTTGGGTGGTTCGACTAGAGCAGTATCTCCTCCCAGGATTGTAGCAGATTTGAATGAACACGGCGATCGCATTTTTTATGCAGCCAAACTCTATAAAGAGGAAAAAGCACCTCTAATTATCTTATCGGGAGGCAGAATCCAATGGTTTGGTCAAACAAATTCTGAAGCTGAGGATATGGCAGAAATTTTGGAATTGATCGGGATTCCCCCAGAAGCAATTATCAAAGAGGGAAATTCTCTTAATACTCATGATAATGCCACTTATACTAAAAAAATCTTGGAAGAAAAGAATATTAATAGTATTTTATTGGTAACATCAGCTTTTCATATGCCCAGAGCAATGGCAATTTTTCGCCGTCTGGGAATTGAGCCAATTCCTGCACCAACAGACTTTTTGGTCAGTGAACAAGAATTAGCAGCAGTCGATTACAGTACAGAATCGAAAATTTTGAGCTTTTTACCAGAGCCTAACAGTTTAGCTCGTACTACCCTAGTAATTAAGGAATATATTGGCACGTTGGTTTACCGTCTCAAAGGTTGGCTGTAGTAGTCTGTCAACTTTGAAATGATGGGTTGAGATGAGATAGGAAAGATAAGGATGACAAGGAGGACACGGGAGAAAATTTAGTTACACTTATCAGTCAAATCAATCTTGAAGCTAAACCAGGAAGAGACTTTTTTCCTCCCTGTCAGCAAGTAGTTATTGAGGGAGCAGATTTAGATTTAAACAAAATTCCCATGATTCGCCCCTATGCTGGGGATGCTGGCAAAATTATTACCCTAGGTTTGATAATTACCAGAGATGTAGAAACAAGTACTCCCAATGTGGGAGTATATCGCTTACAGTTACAGTCTAAAACTACTATGACTGTTCATTGGTTGTCGGTCAGAGGTGGTGCCAGACACCTTAGAAAATCAGCAGAAGCAGGGAAAAAGCTCGAAATTGCGATCGCATTAGAGTAGATCCTTTAATTATTATGGCAGCAGCTACCCCCATTCCTGTAGATTTATCGGAATGGTTATTTGCTGGTTTATACGGTGGTAGCGGGGTAAAACTCGGCAAATGTAAAACAGTAGATTTGGAAGTACCAGCAGATTCTGAGTTTGTTTTAGAAGGGACAATTATCCCAGGGGAAGTATTACCCGATGGTCCTTTTGGCGATCACATGGGCCATTACGGAGGAGTAGAAGATTCTCCCCTAGTACGGTTTCAATGTATCACCCATCGCAAAGACCCTATATATCTAACAACTTTTAGTGGTCGCCCTCCCACAGAAGAAGCCATGATGGCGATCGCATTAAATCGCATTTATACCCCCATTTTACGCCAACAAGTCTCAGAAATTGTCGATTTCTTCCTACCAATGGA
>JASJDB010000339.1 GCA_030065315.1 Xenococcaceae cyanobacterium MO_167.B52
GTCTAGGGGTGTTTTGAGTCATCCCCAAAGGTATCGCCTTTGGTCAGTTAATGAAACGTCGAAAGACGGTCTTTTAAGCCGTCTTTCGACATCCACTTAGAATCCCCTCGGCTTTAGCCAGGGGAGTACTCAAGAGTGAATCACCATGTTCTATTTTTTTAATATATTGATTATTTTTTCGTTCCGTGTATAGTCATATAAATAATGTTAAGGATTAAAAGAAAATACATAACGACCTACTGCCAGTATAAAGCCACCACCTATCAGAGTCCAAATTTGCGCTTTCTGTGAGCCTTTGATTTCTTTGATATCTTCACAATACTAGAGTCAAGTTTTGTCTCTACTTTAGTTAATCTTAGATTGATATCAGTAACATCTTTTTGGAGATTATCTAGTTTCCCATCTAATTTGTTGAGAATTTCTTTGAGGTCGGATTCTATTTGTATGTTGCTCATTGTTATCTTTTTATAAGATCATATCCTATCCTAACTAACAGCATACTCTGTATATTTCCGTAAGGTAGTTATAACGGTATCATGGAAAATGTCTTTAGCTGGCATTTAATGAGCCTCTAAAAAGTTTAAATTAATCTAGACAAATCTTGTAGGGTGGGCGACCGAAGGAAGTCCTAAAGGATACCGCTTCGCATATACTTTAGTGCAATGCCCACCCTACGATGAAATAATATTATGCAGTAAATCCCGATGTAATAATGCTCTGTCTTTTAGAGACGCTATCTTAGTTTTGTTGAGAGCCTCTCCATTAGCAAAATATTCAATCCAGGCTTTGCTAATAGTTGCTGTATTATCTGGTAGTTGAGATAATTCCCAGCCAGGTATATTTATTTCTGCCATTAATTGGGTTACTTTGGGGTCATAACTAAGGGCAAAACAACGACAGGATTCCGATGCTGCCATGATAAGACTATGGAGACGCATCCCTATAATCATTTCTACCCCTGTAAATAATCCTTTCAATTCTCTGGGGTCGGAAAGAGATAATACTTTACTTTTATTGGGTAATTCTTGAGCAATGGTATGGGCAATTTTAGTATCTTTTTCTGGTTGAAAAGGTACAAGCAAAATAAAAGTATTGGTAGCTTGTTGAAAAGTTTTGATTGCTTGAGTTAGCAACTGAAGACGTTGGGATGTTAAAAGAGGGTGAGGGCGTAAGACTACTGCAACTCTAGGTGCTGGTAAGTCAGATAGTCCTTTAACTGGTTTACTTTCTAATGCCCAAACTGGATCGGGGGCTAAAAGAGGCGATATACCCCATTTTGTAACTAGATTAGCAGAAACAGTATCTCTAACACTAACTCCAGTGCAACTTCTTAACACTTCTTTAGTCATCCAACGGGTAAAATTACGCTTTAAAGGACCAATCCCTTGCGCCCAAGCAATGGTTTTTAATCCTTGTTGTTGGGCTAATCCCATTAAACCTGCATAATAAAAAGGACTAGCAATACTAGTAACATCTTGCATTAAACTCCCACCACCCCAGATAAAAAAATCGGACTCTTTTAAGGCATTGAGTATGGCAAAAGTAGAGGTGCGATGATAGCTTGCTACATTATATAGTTTTTTGGTTTGACTAGGATTACCTGATAGAACTATTGGATTAACATTATCTGGTAGCATTTGGAGCAAAGACATTAATAAGGCTTCGTCTCCACCATTACCTTTTCCATAATACCCACATAATACAGCATTGCGATCGCTCATTAGTTTGTTAATTACTGAAATACTGTTACAAAGTAAATCTTACCTGATATTTACCATAATCTAGCGATCGCAAATTCTACTAGTGGTAGAATAAAGCGTAATATTCCAAGAAGATGAGGCACTTTGATTCAGAACTCATCCTGAAACTGAAAACTTGATGAGTTAAATTGCTTAATTTCCCAGAAAACTCTCAGAAGACCATCATTTTGTATTTAGATAAGGCTTTTATCTTAGTTAACAGTAAAACAAACACAAAAAGGATAAAAGCTATGAAATTCACTCATTTACAGACTCTTGGTTTAACTTCGGCTTTGTTCTTAACAACTATTGGCGGAGTAGTCATTACACCTCAAGTCAAAGCCAGCTCTTTTAGAGAGTCAACCCAATTAGTCGCTGCTAAAACTACCAGTGCTAACAGCTTTGTTTCTGTAGGAGGACATAAAACTACTGGTGGAGTCAAAATTGTGACTGAAAATGGTCAAAGATATTTAGAATTTGATCGCAGTTTTGCTACAGATAATGGACCAGCTTTAAAAGTAGTATTACATCGTAATAGTTCTGTGGGAGCTAGTCTTAGAGCAAGAGATTATGTGACACTTGCGCCTTTGAGTAGTTTTAATGGTACCCAGCGTTATTTAATTCCTAATAGTTT
The DNA here is from genome assembly GCA_030065315.1 of Xenococcaceae cyanobacterium MO_167.B52. GTDB lineage: Bacteria > Cyanobacteriota > Cyanobacteriia > Cyanobacteriales > Xenococcaceae > JASJCP01. The sequence continues at coordinate 2,374 of JASJDB010000339.1, forward strand.
AGATTTAAGTGAATATGCTTCTGTAGCTATTTGGTGTCAGCAATTTAATGTTACCTTTGGTTATGCAGAATTACCTGATACAGCAAATGTAGTTGCTTCTGGTAACTTCGTTACGGTAGAGCAAGATCATCCCACTGAAGGAAAAGCTACTATCATCGAAGAAAACGGACGAAAATACCTGTAATTTGACTCCAATTTCACCACAGCAAGAGGACCTGCCGTTAAAGTATTATTACATCGCAACAGTAGTGTTCCTGTAAATCTTCGGAAGCAGGACTATGTAACTATTTCCTCTCTTCAAAGTTTTGATGGCAAACAAAGATATGCTCTTCCTACTGGTATCAATTTAGCTTGCGACTGGGAAGCCCCACGTCTGTATAGCTTCGCTGTGAGCGTGGGATGAGAAGGAGCGCGACAAATTATGATATTGGTTTATCTTGGTTTTCGATATACTTTCTTAAAGTAGAAATAGTTACACCTCCGCACGATGCCAGAAAATAACTACTATTCCAAACTACCTTTTTTTGATAATATGTCTTCTCCAGTTCTGCTAAAAATTCTTGTCTTAATTTACGACTAGAAACACTCTTAAGACTATTGACCAACTTGCTCAATTGTATTTCTGGATGGTATTGAAAAAGTAGGTGTGCGTGATCTTTTTCCGCGTTGAACTCGACGATTTTGCAATCAAACTTGTCTAATAATGATTCAAATATTTCATGAAGTCTGTTAACCATAGAAGCGGTTAATACTTTACGTCTGTATTTGGTAGTTAAAACCAAATGAGCTTTTAAATCAGATACAGAACGACCACGGGAGACAAAATCTTTCTTCATAAATAATTGATGCTGATTATGCTAAAGTCAGTGTATCAAAAATGCTAACTCTAACCTTGATTTATACTTATCAGTATCGACTAAGACCCACTACAGAACAGAAGCTAGTACTAAATGACTGGCTTCGCATTTGTCGTTATTGGTACAATCGTCAATTAGGAGAAAGATTTGATTGGTGGGAACAAAATCGTACTTACACTGATAGTTGTCCTCTAGTTTGTCATTTACCAGAATTAAAAGATAAACCCGATTATTACAATCAGAAAAAGCAATTACCCATAATCAAACAAGATTTGGTAAGTGTAGGTTGGAGTAAAGAACTACTGGACTTCACTGTTGTTCCCTCTCAAACACTTCAAGAAGTGTGTAAAAGAGTCAAACTAGCCTTCAACCGCTACATTAGCGGAGATAAAAACGGTAAGCGTTCAGGAAAGCCTCGTTTCAAAAATCAAGCTCGTTTCAGGTCAATGGTCTTTGAAGGAGCAAAATTACATAGTTGTTCAGTTGGCGGAAAATTTCTCTATCTTTCACTACCAAAGTTAGGAGTAATTAAAGCGCGATACCATAGAGTACTCCCTGATGGTGCGGTACTCAAACAAGCTCAACTAATCAAAAAAGCTGATGGTTGGTATATCAACTTAAGGCTAGAAGACAAAACTATTCCCAATTTTGCCACAGAAATTAATCCGACTTGGGAAAACTCTATTGGAATGGATGCAGTTTTGCATGAAAATGATTATCTAGCTACTTCCGAGGGGTTTAAGCTGCCATCCCTTAAGTCATTCCGCAATTCCCAAAGTAAACTAGCACGTATCTCAAGACGTAAATCTAGCAAAAAAAAGGGCAGTAAAGCTAGACGTAAACTAGCTAAAAAAGAAGCCAAAATACATCAACAAGTAGCTAGAGCTAGAAAAGATCATGCTTATAATATTGCCCATCAACTTCTCAGAACGGGTAAGACAATTTTCTTCTACGAAAAGTTAAACCTCAAAGGATTGACTAAACGCAATAATCCGAAACAGGACGAGCTTGGACGTTATTTACCCAATGGACAATCCAGAAAATCTGGATTGTCATTAAGTTGGAATGATGCTGCTTTTGCTCAATTCTTTTCTATCCTTGGTTACATAGCCGAAAAAGCGCACCGCCCGCGCCGAGGTTTCCTCGGCGTAAGGACGGAGCAAGAAGCTGGAGCCAAGGCGATTGAAGTAAATCCTGCTTATACTTCTCAGTTACTCAGTTATAAAGATGAATTTGTTTTTACTGAGTGTAGTATTCGAGAGTATTGGGACGAAGAATTAAACCTTTTGATTGATCGAGATATCAATAGTTCGATTAATCTCAAAAGGCGTGGGCTGGACTTGTTCCCACGAATCAAACGCCGTAAAGGGAATCCAGTAGTAACTAAATCTGCTACCAATATTACCTTGAAGGAAGTTCTGCTAGTCCATCAACTTTGGGCTACCCAGAAGCCTGCGTGACCGAAGGGAATCCTTTAGGGCTGTACGCGCAGCGTCAGCGTAGGTAAGTCACACCAATATCAATCAGTAGCTATTTGGTGCCAACGGTTTAATGTAACTTTTGGTTACGCAGACCTGTAAACAAACAAACCCAGTTAAAAAGAGACTCCAGGAAGTTTGACCATCTTGTTCTCTCTCTATGTCTCCAGTCTTTGTACGGTATACCAATTTTCTTTAATTTTAAAAATTGGTATTAAATAATTCATAATTTTTTATAGATAAGTTCTATAAAACCCACTAGACATAGGATAATAATAAGTCGCTGATTAGATGTATCTTTAAGACAAATTATTCAAATCAACGGATACAAACACTAAATATAAGGAGCAAGTATTGGTTACTACAACTTCCTTTAACACAACTAAGTCCGAAGAAATTTTTGCAGCAGCACAAAAAGTGATGCCAGGTGGAGTTAGTTCTCCTGTTCGAGCTTTCAAATCTGTAGGAGGACAACCCGTTGTTTTTGACCGCGTTAAAGGCGCGTATGCTTGGGATGTAGATGGCAACAAGTACATTGATTATGTGGGTACTTGGGGACCAGCAATTTGTGGACACGCTCACCCTGAAGTGATTGAAGCACTACAAAAAGCCCTCGAAAAAGGTACTAGCTTTGGTGCGCCTTGCGTCCTAGAAAATGTTCTAGCTGAAATGGTCATTGAAGCTGTTCCTAGTATTGATATGGTTCGCTTTGTCAACTCTGGTACAGAAGCTTGTATGTCAGTTTTGCGCCTCATGCGTGCTTTTACAGGTAGAGAAAAAATCATTAAATTTGAAGGTTGCTATCACGGACACGCAGATATGTTTCTGGTGAAAGCAGGATCAGGGGTAGCGACTTTGGGTTTACCAGACTCTCCTGGTGTACCTAAGTCTGTGACCAATAATACTCTTACTGCACCCTACAATGACCTAGAAGCAGTTAAAGCTATATTTGCAGCTAATCCTGATGCGATCGCAGGAGTGATTTTAGAGCCTGTTGTAGGCAACTCTGGCTTTATTGTTCCTGATGCTGGTTTCTTAGAAGGTTTACGAGAAATAACTCAAGAATACGGTGCATTACTAGTATTTGATGAAGTAATGACTGGGTTCCGCATCTCCTACGGTGGCGCACAAGCTAAATTTGGGATAACTCCTGACTTAACTACTTTGGGTAAGGTTATTGGTGGTGGTTTACCCGTGGGAGCTTATGGCGGAAGAGCTGATATTATGGCAATGGTTGCCCCCGCAGGACCCATGTATCAAGCAGGAACTCTCTCAGGAAATCCTTTGGCAATGACTGCGGGGATTAAAACTCTAGAATTACTGAGAAAACCTGGGACTTATGAGCAATTAGACCGCATTACTAAGAAATTAGCTGAAGGAATGCTACAAGTTGCCAAAGAAGCTGGTCACGAAGTAGTTGGTGGTCAACTAAGTGCTATGTTTGGGATGTTCTTTACCAGTACTCCTGTTCATAATTATGATGATGCTAAAACTTCTGACCTGAAGAAATTTGGTCGTTTTCATCGAGGAATGCTAGAAAGAGGTATTTACCTCGCACCTTCTCAGTTTGAAGCTGGGTTTACTTCTCTGGCTCATACTAATGAAGATATCGAACAGACTCTCGAAGTTGCTAAAGCTGTTTTAGCAGAAATTTAACTTTTGATTATTTACCTGATTATTCCCCTTAAGTCTATTTGGCTTTAGGGGAAATTGTTCTAATTTCTCTTACCATAAATTATTTAGCGAATATATCCTATTTCGGTATTTTGATTGCTAAAAGTTCTGATAGATTCACACCGTTTATTAGCTCTAATTCTCTGATTACATAGCTCTTGGAATTAGTTTGGGTGTGGCTCTTTTGAAGTAAAGATTTGTAACGAAATAACAAAGTTTTTAGAAGATACTGCTATTTTGTAAGGGGCTGGGGAGAGACTTATGCATTTAATGAAGCGATAAGCTCCCTTCTGTTGTCT
>JASJDB010000340.1 GCA_030065315.1 Xenococcaceae cyanobacterium MO_167.B52
GCTGGTACAACCTGCTCAATTTTAGCGATAAACGACCAGCCAATCACAAACACAGTAACTCCAGCTACAGCCCAAATTGTGGCTCTCGACCACTTGGGAGACTGGCGCAACATGACTGTTTGCTCGAATTTACGGGGGGCGAGAGCGGACTTATCTTTGATAGCTAGAGCTGAAGAGTTCGGCTCAGATTTTTTGACTGCGGCTAGTTGCCCATTAAGACGGGGACTTAGTTCTTCTGTGGGAGGTTTTTGGGGTTGAATAGTGCCAAAGGTAGCCGTTTCTGGCAGCTTTTGGGCATCTGCTTTGGGAGTAAGGGGTAAATTTTGATAGATCCCTGGTCCAATCTGAGCATATCCTAAATAAACTGATTGAATTGCAGTGGTCAACTCTTTGGCAGGAGTACCTTTGAGAAGATAGCCCATAGCTCCAGAACTTAAGGAGTGAGATACGTAGTCCTCGGTGTCAAAGGTACTCAGTACTAGAACTTTGACATTAGGGAATTTTTGACAAATGGCTTTAGTTGCAGTGACACCATCCATTCCAGGCATTTCCATGTCCATGAGGACAACATCTGGATTTAAGGATTCTACTTTTTTGATGGCATCTTCTCCATTCTCAGAAGTGCCGACTACTTCTAGATTAGGTTCGATTTTTATTAGGGCTTTCAAACCCTCGCGGATCATTTTTTGGTCATCTACTACCAAAATCCGAATTTTAGTCTCCTGATTAGTGGTAGCAGTACCATTAGAACGATCGCCGTTAGATGTATTAACCATTAGATTATCAGTAATTGTTTTAGTTTTAGATGTTGAATTTAGTTAGGAAATATAATTTCTGGGAAATTAATCTATAAGAATTAGGTTAACTATGGGTTAAGTTACTAAGTCCTTTATAACTAATATTTTAGCGATGATGCCATTAATAACTAAATTGGATAGTTTCATTCAGGTTTGGTGGCGATAATCGTGCGATGACGAGGACTATTAATTGTAATTGTGGGCTGATTAAATCCAGTTTTAGTAAAAGTTTTTTCCAGATCTAAAGCAAAATACTGGTCTAAATAAGGCTCAGTACTTTTGAGCAAAGTGAGTATATAAGGAGGCATTTTTAGAAACACTTCTGAATTAGGATTCATATCCATAATTCCCAAATATCCTCCTGGACGTACCACTCGATATGCTTCTTTAATAATTGCTCTAGCAGCAGTAGTGGGTAATTCATGAAAAACTAAGCAGGCAGAAACAAAATCGACACTGTTGTCTGGTAAGCCTGTATCCTCCGCAGCACAGTGTAGCCACTGAATTTGAGATTCTCGTGAGTTCGGCTCAAAATTTTCCCGAGAACGATATTGAGCTACTGCTAGAAAATAAGGAGAAAGATCAATTCCTGTAATTTCCGCTTGAGGATAGATTTTTTGGAGAGCAAAACTGCTCATTCCGACACCACATCCGAGATCGAGAATTTCTTGTGGTGTTATGGTTAAATGTTCTTGCAATACCTGGTGATAACTAGCTCTTAATTGGGCATCTCCTTCTATTCCTGCCTCTTGCCAAATTTTGGCGTGGACTGCACGAGCAGCAGATTCTACTTCCCAAGCTGCTTGCCAACTCAGATTACCTGATTCATAAGCATGAAAAGATGTTAGATAATAATGGGGATAATTTAGGTAAGAATTAGTTACTGCTTGTAGTTCTGGCTCCCAGTTGCGATCGCTTAATTTACGACAATTTTCTCGCCAAGGTACCCCAATAGACTCTGCCCGATTAATCATCATGTTGCGCGCCCGACTTTTGGCAAAATCAGCTAATGGTTTAATTGCCAGGATCTGATTAACTAAATGAGAAGCTAGTCCAATTTTTTCCGAGGATTTAGTATTAGTCATTGGTTCTAATCAAAATTAAGCAAATTTTAAGTAGATGTTAAGGGTAAAAAAATCAATAATTAGGTTTTAGTTTTAGTCTCTCATGATTTGTCTTACTTAAGGCAAAATTGTGACTAATTGTCAAACAAAATATATTCATGTATTCTAACAAATTACATAAAAAGACTTTTTTCTATCTTCATAATCTCTATTTAAATACTGTTATATGTCCGATAAAAATTTACGTTCTACTTTATTAAATCTTGATGGTGCTGGTTACAAATCTTATAAAAATATTAGGGGTAGCTATCAATTTTCTGACTTCATTTTAATAATTGATTATGTACAAGGAGACCCTTTTGCTGCTCCTAGTAAATTTCGGGTAAAAATTCCCCAATCTGTAGCCAAATTTCCTCAGAAACTATATCAATCCTCTAGTCGCAAGATTGCTTTAAGAGATTATCTCGCACGCCAGTTTCAGAAAGTTTCCCGTCGAATTAGTTCCCATCGTGGTACAGGAAAAAGTGGTTTAATCGAAATTGCGACCACAGGACAAGAAATTTTAGAACGCACGTCAATACTAATAGATGAGCGATATGTGGAAGCTAGATTTAGCGTCGGATTACCAGCCAGGGGAAGAAGGGTTTTAGGTCGCCAAGCAGCAGCAATGTTATGCGAAGATATACCTGATATTGTTGATTCTGCTTTATTTTATCACTCCCTTGATGCTCAAGAAATTTTGCAGCAGGTAAAAACAGCAGAAGACGCGGACTATATTAGAGAGCAATTATCAACTAGGAATTTAGTTGCTTTTGTTACTAACAATGCTGTTTTACCCAGACGCAGTGGTATTGATTTTCGTCCCCTAGAAGACAATCCTGTCCCTTTTGCTTCCCCTCCCGAATTAGAAGTAGAGTTTAATTGTCCCAATTGCGGAATAGTTAAAGGAATGGGTATTAAAGAGGGAGTTACCCTGATTGTGGGCGGTGGTTATCACGGTAAATCCACTCTCTTACAAAGTCTTGAATTGGGAGTTTATAACCATCTTCCTGGAGATGGGAGAGAATTTGTAATTACTAAGCCTAATGCAGTTAAAATTAGAGCAGAAGATGGTCGTAGTGTTGTAGGAGTAGATATATCTCCTTTTATCAATCATTTACCTCAAGGGCGTTCTACTAGTCACTTTTCTACTACTAACGCTAGCGGTAGCACTTCCCAAGCCGCAAATATCATCGAAGCCTTAGAAGCAGGAGCAGAATTACTCTTAGTTGATGAAGATACCTCTGCGACTAACTTCACCATACGCGATCGCAGAATGCAAGCTTTAATTGCCAAGGAAAAAGAACCCATTACCCCATTTATTGATAAGGTTAGACAACTGTACGATGATTACCATGTTTCTACGATTTTAGTAATGGGAGGAAGCGGGGATTACTTTGAAGTGGCGGATACAGTCATAGCTATGGAAGACTATCAACCTTATCATGTCACAGAACAGGCAAAAGCGATCGCCTTAAAATACCCGACAGACAGAAAAGCAGAAGGAGGAAACAATTTCGGAAATATTACCCCTCGTATTCCTTTATCTCAAAGTATTGATTCCAGTACTCATAACAGGGATAGTAAAGTTAAAACTAGAGATATCAATCAGATTACCTTTGGCAGAGAAGATATGGATCTAACAGCCGTTGAACAAATTGTAGATCGGGGACAGTTAATTGCCATAGCTTCGGCAATGGTTTATGGCAAAGACAATTATATAGATGGTAAAACCGATCTGCCTACTGTATTAGATTTGATCATGGAACAAATCGCAACTAAGGGATTAGATAGTATCGTCGATTTTCCCCAAGGTGATTTAGTTTTATTTCGTCCCTTTGAATTAGCAGCAGCTATAAATCGGTTGCGAAGTTTAGAGATTAAGAATCAAGACTTAAGTGGCTAGTGTTGGGTTGTTGGGAAAACTAAAACAACTTTTGTAATCTGTTACTTAATTAAGACCGTGATCTAGTTAAATTGACTGTTCTGATTAACCTATACAGATATGAAGTTTTTACAAGATTAAGCCGAACACAAATTGATGCAGGTTTACTTGACTCTTTAGTTAACTAGAGAGTTTAAGATGGAAGTCCAATAAAAGAATAATTATTCAGATGTTGAAACTTCTATCTCAAATAACCATTGTTTCAGTGGTAATCGCTGCTGTTGTTGGAGCAGGTATCTATCTCACTTCCACTCAAGGGGTCAATAAAACTGTCAGCAACGATAACTCAGCAGTTGCTAATAAAAATCTTGCGTCAGCTACTCTGGTTAGTGTTTGGGACAAAGAGACCGAACCAGATTACTTAGGGACAACAGAAATGACCGTGTATCGCTCTCCTTCTTGCGGGTGCTGTGGGGTTTGGGTAGAACACGCTCAAAAGCATGGCTTTAAAATCAAAGATATTAAAACTGAAGAGATGGAAGCTATTAAGCAACAACATAATGTTCTAGCAGAACTAGCTTCTTGTCACACCGCTATTATCGATGGTTACATAATGGAAGGACATATTCCTGCTGATGACATCAAACGATTCTTGGCTGAAAAACCAGATGATTTAGTGGGATTAGCCGTACCAGGAATGCCTATCGGTACGCCAGGAATGGAAGCGCGAGATATTAAACAACCATTTCAAGTATTAGCGTTTAACGACAAGGGAGAAGTGGAAGTATTTAAGGAATACCAGTCTTACTAAATTCAGTAGATTCTCAAACCGAGTTGATCATGGTTAAATTCAATCGTCGCCAGTTTATTAGCTTGAGCACTGTTGGGGTTGGTGCAGCTTTAGTGGGTAATTGGTTGCGTCGAGGTACTTCTAGTCAGCTTGTAACTTCCAGAGCAATTAATTCTCAACCCTTGTATAAAAGCAGTAACGGACTATTAGAACTAGACTTAGAAGCTAGGGAGCATCCCGTAAATTTGAGCGGAAAAAAAGCACATCTATTAACCTACAACGGGCAAATTCCTGCACCGCGTTTAGAAGCTCAACCAGGGGATAAAGTTCGTATTCACTTTACCAATAATCTCTCCCAACCTACTAACCTTCACTATCACGGGTTGCACATCTCCCCTACAGGTAGTGCGGATAATGTTTTCCTGCGTATTAACCCAGGCGAAAAGTTTAATTACGAATTCGATATTGCTCAAACTCAGCCAGCAGGAACGTTTTGGTATCATCCTCACCTACACGGATTAGTTGCAGAACAGTTGTTTGGCGGGTTGGCGGGTTTATTTATTGTGCGGGGAAAAGAGGACGAAATTCCCGAAATTAAAGCAGCGAAAGAAGAATTTCTAGTGCTGCAAGACTTTTCCTTAGATGAAAGAGGAAGACCTTTATCTTCGATGCATATGTCCCTGATGATGGGACGAGAAGGAGATTTAATTACTGTAAATGGTCAAGTAAATCCTAGTTTTTCTTTACCTGCTGAGGGATTACTGCGCTTGAGAATTCTTAATGCTTCTACTTCCCGTTTTTATCGACTAATGATAGAAAAACATTCTTTTTATCAGATCGCGACTGATGGAAATACCTTGAACGAACCAATAGAAGTTAGGGAATTACTACTGACACCAGGACAAAGAGCCGACGTTTTAGTTAAGGCAGACAATCAACCAGGACAATATCGCTTACTCAATTTACCTTACGACCGAGGCAATATGGGCATGATGGGTGGTAGAGGCATGATGGGCAGAAATAACCGAGATGTACCTAAAGTTTTAGCAACTGTTAACTACGAATCCGCTGTTGAGCCTCTATCTTTACCTACTAAACTAGCTTCTATCTCTGGATTGCCAGAACCATTGACAGTAAGACGATTTGAACTCAATCACGGTATGACTCCTGGTGTGGGCATGGCTTTTCTAATTAATGGTGAACCTTATCATAGCAATCTCATTCATACCCAAGTACAACTAGATACAGTGGAAGATTGGGAAATAACCAATACGGGAATAATGGATCATCCCTTTCACATTCACGTCAATTCTTTTCAAATTATTAGTCGTAACGGTCAACCAGAATCTTTACCTGCTTGGCGGGATACAGTGCTGGTAAGAAGGGGCGAAACTGTTCGTATTCGTATTCCTTTCCGCGATTTTGCTGGCAAAACTGTTTATCACTGTCATATTCTCGACCATGAGGATTTAGGCATGATGGGTAATTTGATGATTAATGCTTAGTGAAGAAAAAGCTTGCTGCTAGTGATTAACTTATCTTGACTCTATAGCTAACTAAAGAGTTTAAACTAGAAAAAGCGCAATGAAAAGATTATGAGTAAAGCAACTCATCTCAAAATTGGCGAACTGGCAAAGCAAACAGGTCTAGCTGTGGGGACTTTACGCTACTACAGCGATTTAGGACTCCTGCGACCTGTACAAAGAGGAAATAACGGCTATCGTTACTACAGTCATAATGCAAGTAAGCAGGTAAAATTTATTAAAAAAGCCCAGGCTATTGGGTTTACTCTTGAAGAAATTAAGACCATTCTGGATGTACGAGAAAGGGGTGAAAAACCTTGTAGTCTGGTGCAAGGCTTACTGGATAACAAGATCGAGCAGCTAGAGATTCAAATCAAGAAGATGAGCTTGTTTAAACAAGAGCTAGAAGAATATCGCACAAGTTGGATCAATAACCCCAATCCTGAATCAGACTCTCAAGAAGTATGCCCCCTAATTTCTAGCGTATCATTAGATACTACTCTCAGAGCGTCATCAAAATAACCCATCTTTAACCATTATCAATTGAGGAAAAAATGAGTTTTCAGTCTTTAATTGCT
>JASJDB010000341.1 GCA_030065315.1 Xenococcaceae cyanobacterium MO_167.B52
AAATAAGTAAATAAAAAATAAATCTACCTATTGGAATAGGGAGTATTTAATGTGTAAATAACTATGCTTAGATACTTATTCTATATTTGTAAATTTTATTTTGAAACCTTGTCTTTTTTAGCTCAGCTAAACGACTTAAAAAAAGATAGTATCTTTGAAGTTTGGACATATTAACCCACTTCTCATATTCAATAAAAACATATTTTTCAAAAAAAGTAATCCATTGCTTTCTAATTTGGTATTCACTAAATTCTTGAGCGCGATTTCTGCCATTTTCTAGCATTGATAAATATATTTTTGGATTATTTTTTAAGTATTTTATTGATTCAATAGTTTCATCTAACGAATTGACTACTAAAAAATCTAATTCTGACTTTCTGATAGCCATAAAAGCAGATTCTGGTGCTACGATAGCAATGACTCCAGCCAACCAACTATTTACTACCTTGCTGGCTGGCTTGTGATTATAAGTCTGTCCATCAAAGCTACGCACTGCCACAACAACATCTATATTACTGTAGTCATTCCATTTACTTGGCTCGAATATTGGATACCATTGACACCCCAAAGTTTCCAATGCCTTAATCCATCTTTCAGATTTTAGTTCTCGGGCAAAGTTACTTCGACTCCCCATAAAGCCAATATTTTCTACAATATTTCTTCGTTCTTGTAACCTTGGAATTAGATTGGGTTGAGTCCAATGAGAAATATAATAAGGATTCCAAACTTGATTTTTTTTGTCTTCAAATTCAACAGGATTGTGTACAATGTGTAAATGTGCTGATGGATGAAATTCCCGATCGCCTTTGCAACAAATCAACATTGCTTCACCCCAATAGGAATACTCATTTCCTAAAGTATCTCGATCAGCAATTACTATACCCTTCTCTGGTATATGATCTATAAATTTACAAGAAATTCCACTATTTTGAATCTGAAAATATGTAGTTAAAATCCAAGAGGTAAAGTTACCAGAACAATATTTTCTAGCTTGTGAAATATCTGTCCAGTCTAAGTTGTCCTGCAAATTTAATTGATTAACACTTCCTGTACGATCGTAAAAATAGATTGTTTTCATAACTACTACTTTTAAAATTTTTTAAGGCTTATTTTTTAAAATACTTTACTTAAATCAAACAATTCGTCGACCATATCAAGATTGTTTGACTAAAGAAGCTATTGAAGAAATTAAAAAACTTTGGGAGCTTGATTTTATAAATTTTGGTTATGAAATAAACATATAATCTCCAGAAAAACTCAAAGGTAGAATTTAATTGTATTTAAGTACTTGGACAGAATTCACTACCCAACCTAAATCACTATAACCACGATTTAATAGGGTTTCTAGTATTAATAAAATGTGTAATTAATTTTGTCCACCTGCTTAAGGCTTAGACATCAAATTTAAAATTTTCTTATCGTGTGGACTTCTGTAAAAATAGTACTGTTTACTTAAGCGGGAATAACGTAATAAGTCATAAAATAAATCACGAGGTTTTTGCCAATTACTAGAAAAATTCGGTTTATTTTGTGGCTCACAAAGTAAGTTGACCCAAGCATCACCAATAGATTGATTTGAGAATTTATTTCTTACATAGTTTCCCGCTAGTGAACCATTTTCTTTTACTATTTCTTCATTAGAAAGTCCTTCAAAAATCAGTTTACCTAAAGTTTCGGGTGCTTGTTCAGTAGACAAAGACTTGAATTTCCCTCTATAGACAGTTTCTTTAAGACCACCCCTGGCTACAGAAAAGACCGTTTTATTACAAGCTTGAGTTTCAACGGCTGAAACACAAAAGGTTTCCGTACAATACCAAGATGGATTAACAATGACTCCCCAAGAGGTACTAATTTCTTGTTTAAGTTGTTTCGGAGTCAAAGCTCCTAAAAAGTCAGGTTGATATTGTTCAGATAAAGTATTGAGCCATGGCTCAATATAATTAGATTCAAAGTTTTTTTCAGCAACTCCTATAGAACCTGTTTTAGTATCTTTGCTATGAATGTTGATACTACCAGCAATTTTGAGTTTTAGAGCCAGTTTATGTTCTACTAAATAAGACCAAATTTTCATCAACTCAACAAATCCTTTAGAAGGTCTGATTGCACCTACGAATAGCAGTGATTTTATGTCACTTTCGCAATTTTCTAAATTAGGAGTAAATATCTGATTATAAGAATTGTAAGCAACTGCTACTTTTTTATTCCACCCTGGCACAGCCCTAAAAGCATTGGCACAATCAATTGATTTACAGATAACACGATGACCACCAGCTTTGATAAAAGTGAAAACTAAAGCAAAACAACTATAAAGCGATAGCCATAGAAAGGTTTTATTAAGAAACTGATTACCAAATGTTAATGAAATACCGTCCCAATGAGATTCATGAACGATTAACCAATCAAATTCTTTAGGTTCTACATCCTCATGTTTTAAGCAAACAAATTTAGAACACCACACCTGATTAGTAGCACTTAGGCAAACCTCAAATCCCCTATCATGTAATAGATTTGCCAATCTAACTGTCGAACCAAACATTCCTGAACCTGCAATATTACCCTCAAGAACTTGGTCAATTGATTTTTCAGAACTTAAAAATGCTGTTTTTTTTGGCAATGATACTAAAATTTTCATAATTTTGTCAGCAATTAATAAACATCCTCAAATGTTGCAATCTTATTCTACACATATATCCACTGTACTTTTTCAGAATAGATTGGAGCAAAGTTTAAGTTAATAATTGAGAAAGTGACGATAGAATTAAATTAAGCAACAGTATGTACTTTTAAGAAATTCATGACTTCTCTCGTCGCAGTAGAAAAGAAAAAGTTAGATAAACCACCATTAGATATTCACTATTTAGGCGATCGCGTTTTACGTCAACCAGCAAAGCGGATTGCCAAAGTTGATGATAGTATCCGTCAACTAGTTAAAGATATGCTGCAAACTATGTATAGTGCTGATGGTATTGGTTTAGCAGCACCACAAGTAGGGGTTAACAAGCAGCTTATTGTGATTGATTGTGAACCAGATAAGCCAGAAAATCCCCCATTAGTTTTAATTAATCCCAAAATTACTAGATACAGCAGTCAAACTTGTAATTCTGATGAAGGCTGTTTAAGTATTCCTGGGGTTTACCTAGAAGTTAATCGCCCCGAAGCTATAGAAGTTAGCTTTAAAGATGAACAAGGAAAACCTCGCAAGCTCCAAACTGCTGGCTTACTAGCTAGAGTGATTCAACACGAAATGGATCACCTTCATGGAGTAATGTTTGTTGATCGCGTCGAAAACGAAATAGCTCTAACAGAAGAATTGAAGAAAAAGGGTTTTGCTGTTAGCGCAGTGAAGCCGATTAAATAGATAATAAGGAATCATTCAACAAAAATTTAAGGAGACACTTATAATGACACCAATCACCGCCAAAAGCGGTATTTTATTGGCTCTATGTTGTATTACTGCGATCGCAGGAGTGGGTTCAGTTTTTGAATTGTCTTCTGGTGAACCAGAACTAGGCAGCCTAACCACAGGAATTATTCTAGCTCTAAGTGTACCTTTAACTGGCATCTCATTCTGGGCAGCAGTACAAGATACTAAAGCCAATCAAGAAAGATAATTATTTGTGCTTATAGGGTGGACAATGTCCACCCTAAAGTTTTACTTTTTGGGAGAAAGCAACATCATCATATTGCGACCTTCTCGTTTTGGGTATTGTTGTACCTCTGCCAAATCTTCTAAATCTGTTGCCATTCTTTTAAGCAAAGCTTCAGCGAGGTTAGCGTGCTGAATCTCTCTACCTCGGAAACTCACCGTTGCTTTAACTTTATCTCCTGATTTGAGGAAGCGTTGAGCATTTTTGACCCGTACATTGTAATCATGCTCTTCAATTTTGTAACGCATCTTAACTTCTTTTACATCAGCGTTGTGTTGTTTTTTCTTAGCTTCCTTAAGTTTTTTATCTTGCTCGTATTTATACTTACCATAATCCATGATTTTACAGACAGGGGGGTCTGCGGTTTCACTGATTAGGACTAAGTCTAAGTTTTTTTCCTGCGCCAAGACTAGAGCTTCTCTAGGGCTAATAATTCCGACTTGCGCGCCATCATTATCAATTACCCTAATCTTGGGAAAACGGATTTGTTCGTTGGTTTTGGTTAGATCGCGGTTACTATTGTTGTTGCGTCTTTTATCTCTCACAGGCGTATATTACTTTGGTCTATATAATGTATAAAGAGCAGGTGTTTTTTGTTTCCTTATTCATCATTGTACCTACCTTTTTATTGATGAATCATTAATTTAGTTTGCGTCTCTAATTTAGCTCACTTTTGATTTATCTATCAAGATAGCTAAATATATAGTTACTTCACTAAATCGGAGTAAAAAGTAAATATTTTTTAAGCTTAAAATTTTGCAGCAAAATCAACCTTGGCAACAGCGCATTGGTAATCAAAGAGAATGGATTTGGCGAGGATGGCAAATCCGTTATTCCTATATGCGAACTAATGATCAAACTTCTCGCCCCCCTCTAATTTTGCTTCATGGTTTTGGTGCTTCTATTGAACACTGGCGCAACAATATACCTGTTTTGAAAGAAAAATATACGGTATATGCCCTTGATTTACTAGGATTTGGTGCATCACGCAAAGCTGATACTAACTACACTGTTGATCTGTGGGTGGAGCAAGTAAGAGATTTTTGGTTAACTATGATTAACCAACCTGTAATTTTGGTAGGTAACTCTATTGGCTCCCTAGTATGCTTAAGGGCAGCAGAAACTTATCCTGATATGGTTCAAGGATTAGTTATGCTCAGTTTGCCCGATGTTTCTTTAAGACAAGAAATGCTCCCCAAACTAATTCAACCTCTGGTAAATACAGTAGAAAATTTGGTCGCATCACCGTTGTTAATTAAAAACCTTTTAAAATTGCTTAGAAGACCAAGGGTAATTAAAAATTGGGCAAAGGTTGCATATGAAGATACAACCGCTGTTAATGACGAATTAGTTAGTATTTTATCGGCACCTGCTTATGATGATGGTTCAGGAGAAACTTTTTATGCTTTATTTCAAGGAGTCAAGAAAAGTTCTTTTGCTCCTGGGGTAAAACAGATGTTGCCTCAATTAAATATTCCTATTTTGTTGATTTGGGGACTGAAAGATCGGATGATTCCTCCTAGTTTAGCTGGTAGATTTGCCCAACTTAATCCTCGTATCGAGTTGGTAGAATTACCTGGAGTTGGTCATTGTCCCCATGATGAATGCCCTGATAAATTCAATCATATTTTTTTAGATTGGTTAGAAAGATCAATAGACTTTAAAGAGTCTATCTGAACAGAATTTAGTATTAGATGTGATTCTGCTGAAATTGTATAAACAAAAATCACCCACCTTTTTCGTGAGTGATTTTTGTCAGTTACCCCCTAATAAACTAGACTAGAGGCAAAAACCCTAAACTATACTTCTAAAACAACCTTGGAAATAATTGAGATATTAGACTTCTTTGACGTCAAAATAAACATCAACTAAATCTCTAACTTTACCATCAACCACAGCAGTACTGGTTTCGCCTAAGGTGTTACCTTGAGCATCAATAATAGAGTTAGATTTATAGTCAAGGCTGAGTTCAGAAACTCCAAAAACACTGAGAGATCCTAATTCACCCTCATCAGTCATGCCATTTTCGTTAGCATCTTGCCAAATTAGAAGCTTATCGAAGTTGTCATCAAGACTATTAATTACCTTGTCATTGTTGGAGTCGTAGGAAGCTAATTTTTCAAAAGCATCTCCAACACCAGAACCACCGAATAATTCATCCTGATTTTCAATTAAACCACGACCAATTTCCTTACCATTTTTATCAAAACTCACTTTATCAACAGCAAGGAACCCATCTTGACCAGATAACCAGCCAGTCTTTTCTTTGACACCATCGTTGTCCATATCAAAGGTTACACCTTGGTCAATCTTTTCTTTGACACCATCGTTGTCCATATCAACCATTACACTTCGGTTAATGCTGATAGTTTTAACACCATCACCATTAAGATCGATCGCGATAGGACTAACAAAGCCGTAGTCAGTCTTGTCAATAATCTCAACTTGGAGAGAATCTTGACTAAACATAGTCTTATCAGGATCAACAACAGTTATAGAGAAGTTTTCTTTACCTTCAAGAAAGCCCTTGGAGTTGGGACTATCGCGGTCAACTGTAACTTGTTCTAGCCAAGTTTGAACCTCGAAAGTATTAGACATGGTTTCTCCAGCAGCTACAGTAACAGTAATAGTGTTACCAGGATTGATGGAACTGTCTTGATATACGGTGTAATCCCAACTAGCATCTCCAGGACCAAAAGCAGGACGATCGCCGTCGCTAACTCTAGTACCATTAGGTACACGGTTTTTCACAACTTTGATTACATCTCCGTCCGAGTCTCTGATGTCGTAGTAGCCACCCCAGATAATGTCTTGGTTAGCTGCATATTGATCAACGCGGTTAGCTGTACCATCTTCTACTTTGATCGTGAAAGTGCGATCGCGATCAGTAGCATAATCTAACTGAATCTTATAAGAACCTTGATCTCCTTCATGAATACTAGTTGCACCAACTAACTCAGCAGTGATTTTAGGAGTAGGATTGGGATCAATTACATCAATCTTAACAGTAGCCATATCCATGCCACCCTTGCCATCGGAAATCGCATAGGTAAAGCTATCTTTACCAGTAAATCCCTCTGCTGG
>JASJDB010000342.1 GCA_030065315.1 Xenococcaceae cyanobacterium MO_167.B52
TTTTCTTTTTTCGCGGTGCCAAAGGCAACAGCTTCGCTGGTCGCCTTGATTATAGCTAAATTTGTCCTAACCTAACCCCGTATTGCTATAAGTCCCCAACAACTTATGGAAAAATTGGCTGCTGAAATTCCTGACTCGAAAAAAGCAGAGGAATTTATCACAATTCTCGAAAAATCAGCAGCTAAAGCTAGCCATAGTAAAGCTCTTAATCCCGAACTTATTGCACTTTACCAGCAAGAATTAACTAACTATATAGGACCTCTATCGGATTTTGTGATTAAAGATACTTTAGCCAAAAATCCCCAAATGAGTCCCCAACAACTTATGGAAAAATTAGCTACTGAAATTCCTGATTCTCGCCAAGCTAAAAAGTTCAAAAGCACTTTAAAAACTTTATTGAGACGCATCTAAATTTCGTAGTCTAGAAGCAAATTCCTCCAGCTTATTAATACTAATTTTGAGACTAGTTTGCATCAAAGTAAAAGCTTTTGCCAAGCGTCCTACTTCATCATACCGACCTATTTCATTTTGAGAGCTTGCTTCAAATTCAGCCTGAATTTGACCTTGACTTACTGCTTCTGCGGTTTTGCTCATTCGGTTGAGAGGTCTAACGATGTATCGATTTAACCACCAATTGACAATAAATAATGTAACGGCAAAGATTGCTACTACACTACTCATAGCCTTAATAAAAGAGCGACGGGCTGTATACAAAACTTTATTGGCTGGAACATAAATTATCCTAGCCGTAAAAATTTCGTTGAGTTTCCAGCCAAAGCCATTATCTTCCCCATAGCGGTCAATCATACTTTTAGGGGCAAGTTCTGGTTTACCGTGACACTGAAGACAACTGGGTTGAGTAATTTCCAAGGGTTGAGCAATATAGAATAATTTGTTGTTAGCTATAGAACGAAATCCTGCCAGTTTTTTTATGTTTCTTTCTTGACGGAAACTATCAATTAGTTCTGTTTCAAAGGGATCAGCTTTATCTCTAAGATTAGTAGGATTAAGGGTCGCTTCTTTATAAAAAAAATCCTTCCTGGATGGATTCTCTCGGAATTTTTCAAATACTTCTCTTGCTGAGTAGGAAGGGACAGTTTGGGGTAAAAATATCTCTTGTGAGTTTCTTTGCAAGTTGGGAGTAATCTGATTATTTGTGTAATCTCGTAAAGCTCCAGTAGTTTCTAGGAGAATTTGTGCCTGTAAAGAAATTTCATTTTGGGCTTTAATATTCATCATGTTAGCAATACTATAAGCACTAATACCAATTCCTACAACAAAAATCACACTCAGTATTAAAACTAATTGTTTACTGAGATTGAGATATTTTAGTTTTTGTAACCCAAGTAATCGCATCTTAAATTAACTGATCTTTAATAGCTTAAGCTTATAACTACTTCAGGGCTAGTGCAGCTTCTTCTAAAGCTTTCTTATAACTTGCACCATATTTTTTGTGTAAATGATGATTAGGGTCATTGGCAACAAACCATTCCGCCTGATATAGTTCAAAAATATCCACACCCCGTTCTAATCCAAATTTTAAAAGGGGTGGTAAAGGTCCTACTCTTCCTTTACCAGCAGGATTAGATTGGGCTGCGGTTTGCACTTCCAGAACTACTTTAGGATCGTATTGTTCAAATAAAACGCACCAATCTGCGTAACAAGTTTTTCCTTGATTGAATAAATTGATGGCATTTTGGGTTAAGCCTTGAGTACCCAGACCAAATCCTTTCTCGGCAGCAGCAGCAGCAAGTTTTCTGGCAATTTCTTTAGATTTGCCATAGTTATTGATCGTAACCAAAATGGTTTTTGGTGTTTTTAGTGTACCGAGAAAGTCAATAAAATCTAGGCTATGTTCTTCCCATTTCTCTTCACTAAGACCAATACTAGATTCTTCCCATTTCTTAGTGCAGGGATTTTTTTCATAGGATACTCCGTTAGCAGGATAGGACTCTGCACCCACACCAATACCAAAGCGGAAATAACCAACCCAGGGTTTATCACTGAATTCTGAAATCGCAGTTTCAATTACTTTACGATAATTATCTTGATAGTCTTGATCCCAAAATACTGGAGTTTTAGGAGGATTTGGTTCACAACCTTGGTTTACTTTACACTGACAACTTACTGTATCTGTATCTTTGAGAACATAAGCGGGAGTAACAGGCTGATTGTTAAATTCTTGTTCGGATTTCTGGGCTGCCCCCCATAGCAGGATATTAACTTTTTTGCCTGCATCAATCCAAGGTTGGGCTGCTTGATAAACAAATGACCAATCATACTGGGGTGAAACATCGGGACTGCGATCCACTGCTGACCAAGGTACAACAATATTGGCACCACTTACAGTAGGGTCATTGAGGATAAAACGTTCAATTCTCGACCAGTCCTGAGTAGGTAAATTACTACTATTCAGAAATAATCCTTGGATCATTTCTTTATTGGATTGATTAGAAGACGAAGTTTGAGGAGTAGGGGGAGCCTTACTACAACTAACTGGTAAAGTGCTTAGGATACAAAATATCACTGTTATCAAAAAAGCAACCTTCGCTTTATCCAGGCGCGGTAGTTGATTAATCCGTCTTTTGAGCCAACTCATGATTAGCCTACTCCCAATGCTTAATTTGCTGCTACTCAAAATTAACAAAGGACTCAAAAAATCGGGAAAACTCGATCAAGAGGAGTTTAGAGTTTGTAGTTTTTTAGCTTTGTCGAACTCTCAAGAAATAAATTGAGATTACACAACCAACAACTCAAAAAAAACACTCTCAACCCAAGCAAATAACCTAAAAAACACAATATATAGATACTATTACTGATTTCTCTGTTAAGAATGATACCTTAATATTCTCTGCTGCTGGTTTTGGTGGTGATTTAGTAGTAGGAGATGTAAGCAGTGAAATGTTTACTCTAGGTGCTGCTGCCACTACCTCTACCCACCGCTTTATGTATGATGGTGCTAGTGGTGACTTGTTCTACGATAGCGATGGGACTGGAAACAATGAACAGGTAAGAGTTGCCAAACTGGGAAGTAATTTTTCTTTGACCAATGATAATTTCTATGTTGATCTTTAGAAAATAGTAGAAAAAACGAGTCGCACCTATACAAATACCTTCATTTAATATAAGATGATTGACCAAGAAAAGCCATTATCTCTTTTATTAACCATTCTTTTTCTATTCGAGTTATGTACCTACCAAATTGGTGAATCTTTGTTCCTTCAACAATTAAACATTTACCAACAACGCAACGTGAAAAGGAATTTGCCTCTTCGGGATAACCTGATAAGAAATCATAGCCGAGTTTTACTTCTGCAATATTTTCAGTTTTACCTCTAATCTGACGCTCATAACCAAAGAAACCATATTTTAAACAAAAGTTCTGACAATCAATCTCAAGCTTGGTGTAACCTAAAATAGAAAATAAATGATTGAATAGAAAGTAAAGTGTAATAATTCCAAAAGGGATTGTAATGATAACCCGTTCAATCAAATTATTAATAATTGATAATTCGTTAGAGCTACTCGAAGGTAAAAATAGAACAGCAGCTACTAAAAACAATGGACACAAAGAAATTAGGAGATTATTAAAATCTTCTGGCTCCCCCTTATTATGAGGAATAGTTATATTAATCTTGTTTCTAGTTTTAGTTATTGCGATTTGGCTATGAGCAGGTTTACGACGAGAATAATTTTGCCAATTATTGATTAATTCATCTCCCTTTAATACAGCTAAAGCTTGAGAAGCTGACTCAAATCTCTCTTCAATCATAGGTTCTAGCATTATTTCTAACCAGTCAGCTAACTGCTTGGAAATATTTACTGAAGAGCGAAAATCGATTTTTAGTTTTTTCTGTGGTAAATCCGCAGGAGAAGAATGAGTAAATAAATAAAGTAAAGTTGCTCCCAAACCATATAAATCCGTTGTGGGAACTGCTTTTCCTCTAAATTGTTCTGGAGACATATAACCATAAGTTCCAACTACTGTACTACTGCCGATTAATGTTTGGCGATAGATGTCAGTGACTGCTCCAAAATCGACTAAATAAATCTTGCCATCAGACTGTCGAATAATATTTTGCGGTTTGATATCTCGATGAATTACTGGTGGATTTAGAGAATGAAGATAAATTAATATTTCTAACACTTGTGAAGCAATATCTATAATTTCTGCTTCAGTTGCTCTCCAATTATTTTCTACTAAAGTATTTAAAGATTGTCCCAAAACTAATTTTTGAATTAGATACCAACGTTTTTCTTGAGAATAATCTACCTGGAAAGAATTAAGATAAGCAGGAATTGAAGAGTGTCTTAATTGAGCAAGAATATTAGCTTCTCTTTCAAATAATTCGATTTTTTTCCAGTTACTTATCTGTTGTAATGATAAAACTTTTAAAACCACGTAATCATTGCTTTGAACATCGAGACATTTATAAGTTTCTCCATTCATACCTTCTGCTAATAAATCAATAATTTTATACCGATCTACTATTAATTCTTCTACATTATGTAACATCTATTTTTATGATGATTATTTTGTGATAAGAATTTCATTGCTACAATATATAAATAAATTTTTATGTTTTCTCAATACAATGCGTAAAGATATCCATCACTACACAAAACATAAATAATTTCATCAGCAATTACTGGAGATGAAAATTGAATTAAAGCAGTTCCAGAAGCTAACTTACTAAAGGTGTTGATGATCTGTGACCACCAAAGGCTTGGATTTAAAAACCACCAAATTGGTTCGGGTGCAATAAACTTCCATAACTCTTCCCCCGATTGAGCTTTTATCGCATTAATAGTTCCTGAACGCTCACAATAAATTATTCCATCAGCTAATGTAATACTATTAAGTTGATGATAAGACTCTAATTTCTGCCAAGATTTCTGCTGAGTTTTGATATTTATCGCACAGAGATAACCTACATATATTCCTATATATATGAACTTATCATCAATCACTGGAGGAGAGAATGGCATTAAATAATATTTATCTTCCACTTGAAGTCGCCATATTTCTGCCCCTGTTTCAGCATCTATTGCGTAAAGAAAATTCTTTTTTACACCAATGTAAACTACATCATTGGTAATAATGGGAATAGAATACAATGCTAAAGATTCTATTTCACACTTCCATTTCTCTTGTCCTGTTCCAGCATCTATCGCATAAATTTTTCCATCTTCGCTACCTACATAAACTACTCCGTTACTTAATGCAGGAGGAGTGGTTGCCATATTTTCAGTTGTCTTAAATTGCCAAAAAAGCTGACCAGTTTCTATCTTTATTGCGTAAATATTTCCATCTTTACTATTTGCCAAAAGAAGATCGCTATAAACTATTGGACTGCAATTACAACCAAAATTAATTGGTAATTTCCATTTTATTTGTTGAGTTTCGACATCTATTGCATAAAGATCACCATCTGAACTGCTCAGATAAATTATATTGTTATGGAAGATCATAAAATCTAATATTTTATGATCTATCTTAGTTCTCCAAATTTCTTTTCCTGTTTGAGAATTTACTGCACACAGATTTCCTTGAAAGTCACATAAATATAACACTTCATCAGCGAGAATTATAGGACAATTAAAACCTATCCTTGAAAAATCTACTCTTAATTGAGAGTCTATTTTAAATTTCCACTTTATTCCTCTTAATCGCTCAATTCCTTGAGCTTGATAAACTCCAGTACGCTTTACATTGGCTCTGTACATTATTCATTTTCTTAAACCCATTGCCATATTAGCTTGAGGCTTAGTTTTTCACCACTATATGGGGGAGATCTAGCGAAGCTGACACTAGGGTCAATCTAGCTTGAAACCCTTACAGGGTATTGGTTTCAAAATCAGGATTTTTAGATTTTAGCGATCGCCTGAGGTAGTCATTTTTTGCAGCCTTCGGCTACTTCCTGCAAAATTAGCACTTTTTATCAGAGTGACTAAATCGCTGAATCACTTATACAGCAATAATTATAGCGATTATGCTAAAAAAGCAATTTTAACTGTCTCAAACATCAAAAGCTGCAAAATTTTCCAGATTGCCCCTCATGACACTCTCGCTAGTTTTTCCACAACTTGGTAGCCCAAAAATTAATTACTAACCCTAAAAATTCAATGTAGAAATTGCATTTTCTTTTTGCTGCTCCGTTACTCTCAGATATCTTTCTAAAGCTGCTAAAGTCTTATGACCCGATATAGCTTGAATGACTTAGGAGCTTAGGAGTGCAAAAGTTTTTCGTTGTGAGAACTTGTTAGCCTGGCAGAGTTTGAGAGTGCTAGCGATCGCCTGACTTGGCAAATTCTACTTGACATTTAAGACAATCGCTTTAGGGTTAGGACTGTGCTCTCTGCGGTTTAATACCAAATCCGCATCTCAAAACCCCTTTTTCTTTGTTCCTGATAAAATCCTTCTGTCCTCTGTTTTGTCTAATTTTTAAGTGGGGTATCTAAATCGGATTTGGTATAATTCCTCTTTTATGACTATGGGATAAGAAGACAGATTGACACTCCCCACGAATAACGTTCTGGACGAACGTTATAGAAATTCGGGGGATTCTTAAGAGATAAAAATCCTTAAAGGGTTAGCCAAAAACCCACTACTCACTCGCTCCCAAACGGACATCTTAGGGGTTCGAGGCAACCTCGAACCCCGTGTCCTCGGAAGTCCGTGCATACTTTTAGCCAAAATATTGGCACTACCATTAATATCACTCGAAACCAAATGCCGAT
>JASJDB010000343.1 GCA_030065315.1 Xenococcaceae cyanobacterium MO_167.B52
CTTTGGTCAATTCCGAGACTTGTTGTCTTGGGTATGTTGGAAACGGGGTAAATATTTGGCCCAAATTGACCATAAATACACTAGTCAAATTTGCCCTGAATGCAATGCTCACACAGGCAAAAAAGAACTCAAAGAAAGGGTTCATCATTGTCCTGAATGCGGATATCAGACTACAAGAGATCATGCTAGTGGAAGGGTAATTCTAAATCGAGGACTAGAATCGATAGTACGGCTGGACGAGTCGGAACGGAAACAGTCTGCTGAATGCGTACTGCCAGGGGTAGCAATATCTAGGCAAGTGCAACGCAGAAAACTCTCAGCGTGAGTTGAGAAGCCAGCAGCGTAATCTTTGATTCGCTGTCTGGAGAAGTCACTATCTGAAAAAACTTCTGTTGACAATAAACAGGGAACAATTGAAAATTAACAGTTGACCCTTAACCACTGACCACCAATGACATTACAACTTCGCATTTTTGTTCCCGAACATCCTTTAATTAAACATTGGTTAGCTGTGGCTAGGGATGAGAATACTCCTTCTGTGTTATTCAAAAGTGCTATGACAGAGTTAGGACGCTGGTTGACTTATGAAGCTGCTAGAAACTGGCTACCTGTAATAGAAACTCAGGTAAAAACTCCTCTATCTGTATGTGATGCTGTTTTCGTGAATCCCGAAATTCCCATCGCCGTAGTACCAATTCTCAGAGCAGGATTAGTACTATTAGAGGGAGCGCAAAATATTTTACCAGTGGCTTCTATTTATCATCTAGGACTAGTTCGTGATGAATCTACCCTCGAAGCTACTTGTTATTTGAACAAGTTACCAGAGCAGTTTAATCCCCAAGCTAAAGTATTAATCCTCGAACCAATGTTAGCTACTGGTGGTTCAATTATGATGGCAATGGAAGAAGTAACTAGTCGTGGCATAAAGTCTGATGAGATACGAATTGTTTCTGTAGTTGCTGCTCCGCCAGCTTTGAGACAACTTAGTGAAAAGTATCCTGGACTGGAAATATATGCTGCTATGATTGATGAAGGTCTCAACAGTAAAGGTTACATCGTTCCAGGTTTAGGGGATGCTGGAGATCGCGCATTTGGGACTTAGGTTTTCACGTTATCCTAAAAAAACAGTCATATTTTACAAGAGAAACAAGGACATAAGCAGATGAGTCAGAGGGATGGTTTTGGTAGTGGATTTGTGATTGGTTCTATCGTTGGGGGAGTCATTGGAGGAGTGCTAGGAGCACTTTTAACTAACCGTAGCCAACCAGAAGAATCCGTAGAAGAAAGATTTATTGAACCAGGAGAGCAAATGCCATTTTCGACAGAGGAAAATATGGAAGTAGCTCGTCACAATTTAGAAGCTAAGATAGCACAATTAAATTCGGCGATCGATGATGTGCGCCAACAACTAGAAACCGTAAATAGTAATTCTTCAGAACAGGATTAACTTTTAAGTTCTCAACAGAAGTAGAGATTAGCCAGACACAGACTGCTATATCGTTGAAGCAGAAGTTATAATACTTATCTCTCCATTAAGAATTGCCAACTGTGTTTGATGTACGTCTATCGTTCAGCTAAGTTCAATGACGAGTTAATAAAAACTAAAGAATTATCGTCTAGGGTAGATAGTCTTTGTTCCCAATTAGAGACGATAAACTATCTTGATGCTAAAGCTAGATTTAAAAAACTACATCTGTATCTTAAACGAAAAGAAGGTAATTTTCGCTTAATTGCTCGTATCTTAAAAATAGACCGAGAACCAATACTATGTTTTCTCAAAGTATATAATCGTGGTGAGCCTGATTATAGGCATTTTTTAGAAGCAATTAAACAACATACAGAGTTATTTAGTGAGTCTGAATTAAAGCCAGAATTGCAAATTTGGCTGGGCGAAGAAAAACTTAAAAATAAAACTCCTCAACAGAGCTTATCTTTACTTCCGAATCATTTACGTATTTGGTTAGAACGTCCTAATTGGAAAATAGATACTGACGATTCAATTATACATGAAACAGAAATTTGGAGTAAAAGATTTAATGATCCAGAAATTCGTTCTGAGGCTATCAATTATCTACAACTGATTGAAGAAGTTATTAATAATAATTCTTTAGGGAAAGATACTAATTGGCAAGATATTAAGCTATATCAAAAAAATAATCTGAGTATTCTCTACCTAATTTTAGATGAAACTAAGCTGAATTCTCAAAAAACACTGCTCTTAATCGCCCCGTGTATTGGAGAACCAACTAAACCAGAAATAGCAGTAATTATCAATTCTTTAATTAACCATAATAATAATTTAGAAAATGCTGAATTATTACGTGATATTGAGGGGAGATCAACTGAACAATTAAATTTAACCCCAGATTATTTAATTGCTTCTACTAAACGCTCTTATCCTTGCCACTTAATTTTAGAACCCAACTTTTGGCTTAATATTCAAAATGGTAATGGAGTAAATTTAACTTTATCAGAAGAAGAAAAAGAAATCTTAAATTCGGTTTCTACAGATAAGCCCTTACCTTTATTTCTTAATGGTAGGGCTGGTAGTGGGAAATCTACCATGCTGTTTTACTTGTTTGCTTACTACTGTAATCAACATCTACAACTCTGTCACGAACAAAACTCAAATGTTTTAGAACATCCCCACCCTTTATTTTTGACATATAGCAAAAATTTATCGGATTTTGCTAAAAATAAAGTGCAATTTTTATTGCGCCATCACCATCTTTTTGTAGAAGATACAAGCAAGTTAAAATCTATTCCCGATATTAAAGCTTTTTTCCAACCTTTCCGCCCTTTCTTGCTTAACTTATTACCTCTTCAAGAACGAAAATTTTTCCCAGAAGAAAATTATGTTTCTTTTTATTGGTTTAAAGAATTTTGTAAGACTAGATGGAAAAAAATATCCCCTGAAAAATGCTGGTTAGTAATTCAAAACTTTATCAAAGGTTATGAACTTGATCAAATACATAGCTATTTAGAAGACGAACACTACTACTCAGAAATTATTCCCAAAAAAGATCGTAGTATTTCTGTAGATGAATTCGTCGAAATACGCGATCGCGTATGGAAAACTTATCGAGAATATCTGAAAAAAAATGATTTGTGGGATGACAGAGATCTAATTCGTACTGTTCTCAGTCTGGGTTGTTATCAGCCTAAATATACCGCAATTTTCTGTGATGAAGCTCAAGATTTTACCCGCTTAGAGTTACAACTCATCATGCGATTATCGGCTTTTTCTTGTTACGATTTAGAACAAGAACATATCTTTAGTTTACCTTTTGCTTGTGCAGGAGATCCTCTGCAAACTCTTAATCCTAGTGGCTTTAGATGGGAAAGTTTTAAAGCAGCATTTTATGAGGAAGTGTTAACCCCATTAGACTTACATCATCAACCTTATTTGAAAATAGAATTAACTCCTCTAAAGCACAATTATCGTTCTGTTGGTTCTATTGTTAAAGTTAACAACTTGATTCAGCTATGGCGCAAAATATTATTTGATTTAAGTAATATTAATCCTCAACATTCTCGTAAAGTAAGTAGTATTTTTTGTAAAAAATTTATTATTGATCATAATTCTACTGCTGAACAGCTTAAACAATATCTTAAAAACACAATTATTTTAATTCCTTGTGATGAAGGAGAAGAGAGTTATTTTGTGGCTCATGATTCAATTTTAAGAGATTTAAGAGATAAAGAAGAACCCCAAAAATTGCCTTGGAATATTCTTAGTGCTATTTCTGCAAAAGGATTAGAATTCAAACAAGTAGTAGTTTATAAATTTGGGGAACGTTGTCCTAATAATCTGTGGGAAATGAAAGACAATCCTCCTGAAAAAGAAAAGTATTTTTTAAATAAATTATATGTTGCTACTTCTCGTGCTACTGAACGTCTATTTATTATTGATTCTGTAGCAGGAGAAACAAAATTATGGCATTATGCTAGTGATGTTGATCGAATTGAACAATTTTTGTCTCATATCGATAATGAAGAACTTAGAGACAAGTGGCGGGAAAATACTGATTTAATTTATCCTAGCGGATCTCTATTAGAGATCAGTAATGATGATTTAGAAGCCAATGCTTTGACCTTTGAAACAGTAGGTATCCAAGGGGAAAATATTGATTATTTAGAAAGAGCGATCGCAGCTCATGAAGCTGGTAATAATCAACTAAAAGCCAGTTTATGTCGTGCTTGGAAATTAAGGTTAGAAAAGGATTTCTTATCTGCTGGCAAAATATTTGTAGAAATCGGCTACATATTAGAATCTTGGTCTTGTTTTTGGCAAGCTTTAGCTTGGCAAGAATTAAAACAAATTCTACTATATCAAATATTTCTCAAATCCAATAATGAGGAACATTCTCACTTAATTGCTTTGTTCCCCTTAATCGAGTTTATGGTGACTTTGTCAGCCCTCAAAGAATTTACCAAGCTTGATGCTGCTATCGAAAAATTCTTATTATTTACTGATTTTTTAATTCAAGAATCTCAACAAAAATTATTTGTCGAAGAATATCATAATAAACCTTGGACAATCGCGATCTCAACTTATCAGTCCCTAGTAAGAAAACTACTCTATCAACCTTATAATATTCCTAAGCAAAAATGGCTAGATGTAGCTCAAGTTTTACTCCACTGGAATGAGGGAGATCCTAGCTCAAATTATGGTATTGCTGCTCGATGTTTTGCTTTTGCTCAAGACTACCAACAAGCCTTAACTTATTGGGAAAAATTAGGTTATCCAGATCAAGCAACAGATCCCAAAGATTTACAAAAATACTATCTAACTAAAGCCAAAGTCACTCCTCTTCCTGAATCCTTATCCTATTTACTCAAAGCAGAAAAATATGCCTTAATTATCAACACTTGGCTCAAATACGGCAAAAATCAAGCTCCTTCTTGGCTAAAATATGTTGCACTTGCCTATGAAGCAACTAATCATTTTGAGCAAGCTTTTATTGTCTATTGTTATCTGGATCAACCTCTCAAAGTTAAGCAATGTTGGGAACAAATAGATGCTGCTTCTGGTCAACCCAAATATCTTAAGAAAATCCTCACTTATTACCTAGATAAGGAACATTGGGAACAAGCCATCTCTCTAGCAGCTCAATATTTTCGAGTTGATCGCCTCCCATACCTCTTTTTATATAGTTTAGGACAATCACAGCTATCGCCAGATAAACTAAACAAATTAGAAAGACAAAGATATCAACAATTCATACAGCAGAGTATCCTTCATGATTCTCGATGGCAACAATATATTACTACCCAATATTTAGGAGTTGTTTTAGAAAAAATTGGTTCATTTCTCCATATTTTCACTTTTTATGAGCAGTATATAGAGAGTGAAGATTTACAATTACGTCAATTTAGTCGCGATCGCATTTTAGTTACAAAACAACAACAGATCAACTATTTTCAGGACACAAATCAAACAGAAAAAGCCCAAAAAGTTCAACAAGAATTAACCAAACTGGCAAAAAAGTGGGCAATCGATCTAGAGACATTATCCTACTCCACACCAGAAATTGAGCTAAAAAAACCCCACAAAAAGCCTCAAACTAAAACAACTTGTTATATTCGGGGTTTAACTCCTAATATTAAAACTAAAACCTTAGCAGAAGGTATTTATCAATTTCAACTACATCATCTTATAGTCCGCTTGATGCCCACCACCGCACAAATGGCGATTGCAGATACCCTCAGTGGTAAGATTGTTCACTTTGATGGAATGTTAAATAAACTACAAATTGATACTACTATTATTACCTTACCTAAAAATCAACCTTTATCACTGCAAGAAACTTTAGGAAATTATAATTTAGCTCTTATTAAAGGGAATAATATATCTTGGGAAGTATCTTTCAATAATTATGCGGAAAAAATTGTTATTGAATTTAGAATTTTGTAGCTAATTATACGAAATAATCTGTGACTTTTAAAATAGAACGCTATACTGTTTTTGGAAAACAAAATACTATTATTAGATAACTAAAACTTGAGGTATTACACAATTTAAATCTAGGCAAATCTTATCCAAATCTTTACATAAAGTTTAGGTAAATTTTGTTCTTATTAAGTGTAAATACTCAGGTTGAATCAATGATAATCAGACAGAATCAAAACTATGGAACAAACATCTTATCATATCGTCTATCCTAGTTGCACCTTGGTTGATTATCAATTAAACAAGGAAAAGTGATAATTAGTAAGAGTATCAAAATATGACTGCATTTTAGCTATGTAATCTGAAAGTTCACAATTATCTTGTACTAATATTTACTAAGAAAAAGAAAGTTTTTTAACAATAACAATTGCCCAAGAATAGTGTGAGTAGAGTTATTATGAGCATTAAATGTATTACCACCAAAAACATCACTTTTACTAGCTGGATTAATAATATATCCCACAGTAAGAAATTAGTTTTCAATTCCCTAGCTCAAGGGTATAAGATAGACCCTTTAATCCCATTGCGTAACTGGTTAAATAATTTCAAAATAAGTGATCCCAACTTAGCTCACAAGATTTGTGAGATGATTCCTACTCAATGCCCCTTTGCCAGAACTATAAAATTCCTGAATCAAGAGGTTTTAACCATCCCTCCTCTGTGTAAGCTCAATCCCCTATACAATGAGGTTGTAGCTCTACGATTTCGGGCTCTTTGTTATTTAGCCGATGAATGTGGTGAAGATATCAGCTCTTACTGCTAATATATTACAACTTCCATCAGTAAGTTGCTGATAAAGGTAACTTTGTCAGTCAGTCAGTAAGAATGGCTATCATCGCCCTTAG
>JASJDB010000344.1 GCA_030065315.1 Xenococcaceae cyanobacterium MO_167.B52
TTTGTCGAATCTGAATCTTTTTCCATTAACCTCTAAAAATTAACGAGAATTAACCATGAGACAGATTGCATTTTACGGTAAAGGCGGTATTGGTAAATCTACTACTTCTCAAAATACCATTGCTGCTCTTTCAGAAACTCAAAGAGTCATGATCGTAGGTTGTGACCCTAAAGCAGACTCTACTCGCTTAATGCTTCACTCTAAAGCACAAACCACTATCTTACACTTAGCAGCTGAAAGAGGTTCTGTAGAAGACCTAGAACTAGATGAAGTATTACTAACTGGCTATAACAACGTTCGCTGCGTTGAGTCTGGTGGTCCTGAGCCAGGGGTAGGTTGCGCAGGTCGTGGTATTATCACAGCTATCAACTTCCTCGAAGAAGAAGGTGCTTACGAAGACTTAGATCTAGTATCCTACGACGTATTGGGTGACGTTGTTTGCGGTGGTTTCGCTATGCCGATCCGTGAAGGAAAAGCTCAAGAAATCTACATTGTTACATCTGGTGAGATGATGGCAATGTACGCAGCTAACAACATCGCTCGTGGTATTCTCAAATATGCCCAGTCTGGTGGTGTTCGCTTAGGTGGTTTAATTTGTAACAGCCGTAAAGTTGACCGTGAAGTTGAATTAATCGAAGCTCTAGCAGACAAACTAGGCACTAAAATGATTCACTTTGTTCCTCGCGATAACGTGGTTCAACGTGCAGAGTTACGTCGTATGACTGTTATTGAGTATGAACCCGATCATCCTCAAGCTGCTGAATACCGCGCTCTTGCTCGTAAGATCGAACACAATACCGACTTAGTAATTCCTACTCCCATCACCATGGATGAACTAGAAGAACTTCTAGTTGAGTACGGATTTATGGATTCTGACGCAGAATACCAAAAAGCTCTTGCAGCAGACAAAGCAGCAGCAGCAGCAGCTTCTGTCTAATTTTGTCACTGGGGACAGAGAATAAGAGCTGTTCTTTGTCCTCCCTGATTTGTTATTCGTTCTTAGTCATTTGTGATTTGTTCATAGTTATTGATCTTTACTAATAACTAATAATCAACGACTAAAGACCACTAACTAACAACCATTATGGAGAGAGAATACCATGACCACCGTTGAAGATAACAAGCAACTGATTAAAGAGGTATTAGAAGCCTATCCAGACAAAGCTGCTAAAAGACGTTCCAAACACCTCAATGTTCACGAAGAAGGAAATTCTGATTGTGGCGTAAAATCCAATAAAAAATCCGTACCTGGTGTAATGACTACTCGTGGTTGTGCCTATGCAGGTGCCAAAGGGGTAGTTTGGGGACCTGTAAAAGATATGATTCATATCTCTCATGGTCCTGTAGGCTGTGGTTACTATTCCTGGTCTGGTCGTCGTAATTACTACATTGGTACAACTGGAGTTGATACCTTTGGTACAATGCAGTTTACTTCCGACTTCCAAGAAAGAGATATTGTTTTTGGTGGTGACAAAAAACTCGCTAAACTAATCGATGAATTAGAAATTCTATTTCCTTTAAGCCAAGGAACAACCATTGAGTCAGAATGTCCCATCGGTCTAATTGGGGATGATATTGAAGCTGTTGCCAGAAAGAAAGCCAAAGAAACTGAAAAACCAGTAGTTCCAGTACGTTGCGAAGGTTTTAGAGGTGTATCTCAATCTTTAGGACACCACATTGCTAACGATACAGTCCGTGACTGGGTACTACCTAAAGCTGATGAATATCGCAAGCTTCCTGAAGGATTTGAACCAAGTCCTTATGATGTTAATATCATTGGTGACTACAACATTGGTGGTGACGCTTGGCCTAGTAGAATGTTACTCGAAGCTATTGGTTTAAGAGTCATCAGTCAATTCTCTGGGGATGGTACATTTAATGAAACTGTAATGACTCCCTTAGCCAAGCTAAATCTGATCCACTGTTATCGGTCGATGAACTACATCTGCCGTCACATGGAAGAAAAATACGGCATCGGCTGGTTAGAATACAATTTCTTTGGTCCTACTCAAATTGCCAAGTCTCTACGCAAGATTGCTGCTCAGTTTGACGAAACCATTCAGGAAAATGCGGAAAAAGTAATTGCTCAATATCAAAAAGATATGGATGCAATTATCGAACAGTATCGTCCTCGCTTAGAAGGCAAAACTGTGATGATGATGGTTGGTGGACTACGCCCCCGTCACGTAATCCCAGCCTTTGAAGACTTGGGTATGAAAGTGATTGGTACTGGTTATGAATTCGGTCACGGTGATGACTACAAGCGTACCGCAGACTACGTTAAAGACGGCACAGTTATCTACGATGACGTAAGTGGTCATGAGTTTGAAGAATTTGCCAAAAAATTAAATCCTGACCTGATTGCAGCAGGAATTAAAGAAAAATACGTCTTCCAGAAAATGGCATTACCATTCCGTCAGATGCACTCCTGGGATTACTCAGGTCCTTATCACGGCTATCACGGCTTTGCTGTCTTCGCTCGTGACATGGATTTGGCAATCAACAACCCCACTTGGAGTTTAATCGAAAATCCTTGGGATAAATAGTTTTTACAGGAAGGAGGAAAGAGGAAAGAAAATCTACTTACCCCTTACTCCTTGTTCCTTGTTCTTAAGAAGACAAAGGACAAAGGAACGAATAACGAATGACAAACAACAAATTTAGGTAGAGCGTCATGACTGAGAACACTGCAAAAAATCCAACCCCTCCCGAAAATTTAACACCTCCTGTAGTTTCAGAACCAGGAAAAATTCAAGACCACTTCGACCTATTTCAAACCGATCCCTATCAACAAACATTTGAATTTAAGCGTCAGTTTGAAGGTGCCCATAGTCCTGAAGAAGTAGCCCGCATTGCTGAATGGACAAAAACTTGGGACTATCGTGAGAAAAACTTTGAACGGGAAGCATTAACTGTTAATCCAGCTAAAGCTTGTCAACCCTTGGGTTCTCTCTTTGTAGCTGCTGGTTTTGAAGGAACATTACCCTATTCTCACGGTTCCCAAGGTTGTGTTGCTTACTTCCGTACTCACTTAACCCGTAATTTCAAAGAACCTTTCCAAGCTGTATCCTCTTCCATGACTGAAGAAGCAGCAGTATTCGGTGGTTTGAAAAACATGGTAGATGGGTTGGCAAACTCCTATCAACTATATAAACCCAAAATGATCGCCCTCTGCACTACTTGTATGGCTGAGGTGATTGGTGATGACTTGGGTGCATTTATTCAAACCTCAAAAAATGAGGGTTCGATTCCTCAAGACTTCCCCGTACCTTATGCCCATACTCCTAGCTTTGTCGGCTCTCATATCACTGGTTACGACAATATGCTCAAGGGTATTCTAGACTGCTTGACTGAAGGTAAGAAAGCAGAAACCACTAATGGTAAGTACAACTTTAACTTGGGCTTCGATCCTTACATTGGAAATATTCGCGAGTTAAAACGAATCCTGCAATTATTCGATATCGATTACACTGTTCTTTCTGATAATGCCGATGCTTTTGATTCTCCTAACACTGGTGAATTCAAAATGTATAACGGTCTAACCAAACTGGAAGACGCTGCTGATTCGATTAATGGTGAAGGTACATTCTTCTTCCAAAAATACACCACTCCTAAAACTCAGGAGTACATCGAAAAAGAATGGGGTCAAGAAACCTATAACTTCCGTCCCTTCGGTATCAAAGGTACTGACGAGTTTATCTCCAAGTTATCAGAAATCACTGGTAAGCCTGTCCCCCAAGAAATAGTCGAAGAAAGAGGTCGTGCAGTTGATGCGATGACTGATTCCCAAGCATGGATTCACGGCAAACGCATTGCTCTCTACGGCGATCCTGATCATGTATTTGGTTTGGTTAATTTCTTATTAGAATTGGGTGCAGAACCAGTTCATATCGTTGTTACCAACAGCAACCCCGAATTTGAGGAAGAACTAAAAGCAGTTCTAGATGCTAGTCCTTACGGTCAAAATGCCACTATCTGGGGCAAAAAAGACCTCTGGCACTTACGCAGCTTAATGTTTACCGAACCAGTTGACCTCTTAATCGGTAACTCCTATGGTAAGTACCTCTGGCGCGACACCCACACTCCCCTAGTACGCATCGGCTATCCTATCTTTGATCGCCATCATATGCACCGCTATGAAACATTGGGTTACAGAGGTGCGCTCAACCTCCATAACTGGATTGTTAATACTATCCTTGACGAACTTGATCGCCAGACCATTATTCCTGCTAAAACAGATATTTCTTTCGATCTGATTCGTTAATTAATGACTTATACCTTGTAAGGGCGAACCTCCCTAAATAAAGGGGTCAGCAGTTGCTCTCGACGGAAACCGCCAAGATCAAACTGCTTCATTGTTCGCCCCTACCTAACTAACTGAGAAAAATCATGAAACTAGGTGATGTAGAACTCGACCAAGAACCAGCTTTTAAACTCGATTCCAAGGTTAGAGTTCGGAAAAAAATTCGCAATGATGGTACTTTCCCTGGCAAACAAATAGGTGAAACCCTAGCCAATAAAGGAGACGAAGGTTACATAATTTCTATTGGTACATATTTACAAACTGCCTATATCTATTCCGTTCATTTTTTGGAAACCAATAATGTAGTGGGTTGTTTAGGGAGAGAACTCGAACTAGTTTCAGAAAACTGAGGACAAGATTATGTCTACTCAAACCCACAACCCTTTAAATTCCCCAATTACTGTTAAAAAGTTCCACTTCGATCTTTTCTATCCCCTACGTCGCTGGGTCGATAACATTGAAATTACTAACGATAAATTTGCTCATTTTCTTTGTAATTTAATTCCTTGTACCTGCCCATTTGAAAGAGATATAACCATCTTTGGTAAAACTTTTCACATTCCGCCTCTCTGTAAACTTAATCCTCTCTATAACGAAGTAGTTAATTTGCGTCTGCGCGCCCTCAGTTATTTAGAAGGAGACTGTGGAGAAGATATCACGAAATATATCTGTTAATTGTTAGTCGTTTGTGGTTAGTCGTTGGTGATTAATCATTAGGAGTTGATTACTAACAATGACAAAAAACCAATAGCTAAGGACAAAAGACCAATGCCAAAAGTAACAAAAGCAAAAATCGCTGACCTCTTGAACGAGCCAGGTTGTGAACACAATCACAAAAAAGGACAACAAGGTAAAAATAAAGCCTGTACCCAACAAGCTAAACCTGGTGCTGCCCAAGGTGGATGTGCTTTTGATGGAGCGTCTATTGCCCTGGTACCTATCACTGATGCTGCCCATTTAGTTCACGGACCGATTGCCTGTGCGGGGAATTCTTGGGGTAGTCGCGGTAGTTTATCTTCTGGTGCTACGACCTATAAAATGGGTTTTACTACAGATATTAGTGAAAATGACATTATCTTTGGCGGAGAGAAAAGGCTTTATAAAGCGATCTCTCAAGTTCTCAAACGTTATGATCCTCCTGCTGTCTTTGTTTATTCTACCTGCGTTACTGCTCTTATTGGAGATGACTTGGATGCGGTTTGTGAAGCAGCTACTAAGAAGTTCGCTACCCCGATTATTCCCGTTAATTCTCCTGGTTTTGTCGGTAGTAAGAATCTGGGCAATCGCTTAGGTGGAGAGTCTTTATTAGATTATGTTGTGGGTACTGCTGAACCTGAATACACTACTCCCTATGATATTAATTTGATTGGGGAATACAACATTGCGGGGGAAGTATGGAGCGTATTACCTCTGTTTGAAAAAGTCGGCATTCGTGTTCTCTCCAAAATTACAGGAGATGCCACATTTGAAGAGATTCGCTACGCTCATCGGGCCAAACTCAATGTGATGATTTGCTCCAAAGCCCTAATTAACATGGGGCGTAAAATGGAGGAGCGTTATGGCATTCCTTATATTGAAGAGTCTTTTTATGGGGTTGAAGATATGAACCGTTGTTTGCGGAATATCGCCCAGAAAATAGGAGATGAAGCTTTACAGCAACGGGTAGAAACAGTAATCGCCGAAGAAACCGCCAAACTAGATATTGCTCTTGCTCCCTATCGTGCCAGACTTAAAGACAAACGCATGGTGCTATATACAGGAGGGGTTAAAAGTTGGTCGGTAATGTCTGCTGCCCAAGACTTAGGAATGAAAGTAGTTGCTACTAGCACTAAAAAGAGTACGGAAGAAGATAAAGCCAAAATCAAGAAATTATTGGGTAAAGACGGTATTGCTCTAGCTAAAGGTAACGCTCAAGAGCTATTAAAAGTAATTGCTAAAACCAAAGCAGATATGCTCGTTGCTGGGGGACGTAACCAATATACAGCCCTCAAAGCCCGCATCCCCTTCCTCGATATTAACCAAGAACGTCATAAACCTTATGCAGGGTATGTGGGACTAATCGAAATGGCAAAAGAATTTGATCGCGCCCTCCACAGTCCGATATGGCAACAGGTAAAACAGCCAGCACCCTGGGAGAAAGTAATAAGTAATAAGTAATAAGTAATAAGTATTTATTTCTCTTGTCTCCTCGTTCCTCATTCCTCCTTCCTTAAAAATGACTACTATCACCCGCAACAAAAAATCCGTAGCCGTTAATCCCCTCAAGCAGAGTCCCCCTTTGGGTGCAGCGTTAGCTTTCTTGGGACTGAAAGGAATTGTACCTTTGTTTCATGGTTCTCAAGGTTGTACTGCTTTTGCCAAAGTGTTGTTAGTAAGGCATTTCCGCGAAGCCATACCCTTAGCAACTACGGCAATGACTGAGGTTTCGACCATTTTGGGGGGAGAGGAAAATATCGAACAGGCAATT
>JASJDB010000006.1 GCA_030065315.1 Xenococcaceae cyanobacterium MO_167.B52
AAAAGTCAAAAGTTTCTCAGTTTTTTTACATATTTGTACTCAGAAAATGTCCGTCAAGAGCGATCGCTTTGGGGGCGAAAACATAATCTTTACATATTACATTTTGACGTGCGGAAAGAAAATTCTCAGGGCAGGTGAAGGCAATGATGTAATTGCTGACTATGTAGATGGAGTAGATCGATTTGTGTTAGGTGGAGGTTTAGAGTTTAACGAGCTAACAATAGTTCAGAACATCACCAATACTCAGATTCAGATAGCTGGAACTAGCGAGGTCTTAGCTACTCTTAATTCTGTAACAGCTAATTTCTTAAATGCTGAGGACTTTATTGTCGAAAGTTAATAGATTTGAGTAGTGCCAATCGGGGGCAGAAACCTATAGTTTAGAAGAGGCTTATGTCTCTTCTAAATGTAAACTCTTTGCAACTTTTTAGATCAAGGCTGATAAATTCTTGGCTACACGAATAAAACCTAAGTTCAGGAAAATATACCCTGCTAATTGAATCCCCAATGCCTTTGTTTCAGTTCAACGATAGTTGTGGCGCATTTGCTTTGATAAAGTTAGCTCAGTACCTTCTTTATTCCAATTAACTTGATCAAATACTTCTTGCAGGATACATAACCCTCTACCACTTTCAGCTTCTTCGGGAGGAAGATAAGATTCAGCATCGGAAGGGCAAGAATATTTGGGGATAAAACCTGAACCTTGGTCTATAATCACCCAACAATATTGGGCATCCGTGATAGTAAATTTAACGATTATGGTTTTAGTAGGGTCGAGTTTGTTACCATGCTTTGCAGCATTAACTAAAGCTTCTTGTAATCCTAGTCTAATTTCTGCTTGCAATTGATGGGGAATATGAGCTAGAAGTAGGTCAAGAATGGGACATAAATAAAGGGTTGAAACAAAACTAATAGTATTCCATTTACTTTTGTTTCTAGGAATGGGTATGGCGATCACAAATATTACCTCTAACCTTGATTCTCAGAATGTGAATCAGAAAAAATCATTTAAACCTAAATTTTGGATATGACGAAGTACCTTTATCTGTGTCACAGAAGTCATAAAGGAAAATAACGGAATTGTCGGCTATACTGGGAGCTTAATTTTGGTTTTTTGCCTGGCTTGGTAAGTATGAGACTTACGACAGTGGAAGCACTCTAGGGAAGCTCATACCAGTAGAGCTGCTGAAAAAGTTTTATTGATTAGGCTTGTAATGAGGACAAGTTATTTGTTTGCGGGTGGGGGCTAGTTGAACTATTAACTTAACCGTTGATGTCATAATTCTCCTCTTAGGGTGAGTCCAAACTTGTCAATTCCATTATACTGACTAACTTGTATTTAGAGGAAACTACTTAAGTAATTATTTAATTTTGTTAAGAATTACTGCACATTCAACATGACTAGTTTGAGGAAAGAAGTCAGCGGGTTGAATCCACTGAAGTTGATAAAATCCAGTCCCACATAGATGTTTCAGATCTCGGGCAAGGGTAGCAGGCTGACAACTTATATAAACTATTTTTTGGGGAAGTAAATCTAACAATATATTTAGTACTTCAACGGCACAGCCTTTACGAGGAGGATCAAGGAAGACAATATCAGGTTCCACTTTACCTATTTCTTGCAAGCACTCTGCTACTTTCGACTCATAGAAAGTAACATTGTCAATACTATTAATTGCAGCATTATTCTGGGCTTGGGCAATGGAAGAGGAATGAGATTCAATACCAATCGCCTGTTTAACTTTTTGAGCTAAAGGAAGGGTAAAGGTGCCAATACCACAGTAAGCATCTACTATGGTTTCATTGCCTTGTAAATCCAATTTGCTGATAATAGTATTAAGTAGCAATTCTGCCGTCTCGGTATTAATTTGAAAGAAGGTATCAGAGCAAATCTGTAGGGTAACTCCTGCAAAAATTTCTCTTAAGAATGGTTTCCCTAAAACTGTATGAGTTTGCTTACCAAAGATCACATTACTCTTAGTTTGGTTGATATTAAGGCATACTCCTACCAGTGAGGGGTATCTTTCTAGCCAAATTTTAGCTTGTGCTTCTATTTGAGGTAATTCTGGATCAGTTGTGACTAAAGTCAGCAATATTTCACCTGTACGAACTCCAATTCTCAGGGAAAGATGTCTTAACTGTCCCTGATGAGTTTTTTCATTGTAAATCGACCATTCTTGAAATTGAATATCTTGTTTTACTTCTTTAAGAAGAGGATGTAAACGTGCATCCTGTACTGGACATTGATTGAGATTAACTATTTTATGACTGCTTCTGCGATAGTAACCAGCTTGTACTGCTCCTACTTCGCTTATTCCTAAAGGATAGGTTGATTTATTGCGATAGTTGAGATCATCTTGACTGTGTAAAGTTGGAGCTACTGAAATGTTGGAGAATCCACCAATACGTTGTAGAGCTTGAATGACTTGTTGCCTTTTGGCTTCCCTCTGATATTCCCAGTCAATATGTTGCCACTGGCACCCTCCGCATTTATCTGCTACGATGCACCGAGGACGAATCCGATGTTCTGATGGAATTAATAATTTTTGTAGCTTTCCTTCTGCATATTGGGATTTTAGATGGATAATTCTGGCAATTATGCGATCGCCAAAAACCGTATCAGGAACAAATACTACTCTCCCATCTAGCTTTCCCACTCCTTTACCACTAGTATTTAAATCGGTAATTTCTAGCTCAATTAAGTCACCTTGTTGCATTATTTTTTAGGTTAGTTATTGATTAAGTCTTGATCTACCCTAAAGGATTCTCTTTGTCTCGTAAGGGAATGCTTTAGGACTGTTCACTGTTTACTAAATTGCGATGGGTGATTTTCCACAAAG
The DNA here is from genome assembly GCA_030065315.1 of Xenococcaceae cyanobacterium MO_167.B52. Lineage (GTDB taxonomy): Bacteria > Cyanobacteriota > Cyanobacteriia > Cyanobacteriales > Xenococcaceae > JASJCP01. The sequence continues at coordinate 2,841 of JASJDB010000006.1, forward strand.
CACTAGAAACTAGATTGGTAATAACATGGGCGAGAATGGGAACAAATAAATTACCAGTAATTAGAGCCGTATAACCAAGAGCAAATCCAACAATAGTTGCCCACACTACATAGGGCCACTGTCCTGCTCCGCTAAGATGTAGGATGCCAAAGATAATACTAGAAACAATTACGGCGAATATATTTAATCCCAAGGCAGGTAACATGACACCTCGAAATAAGAGTTCTTCGCTTAAGCCTGGTAAGAGTCCTAACCAGATTAAATCTGGCCAAATTAGCGGTTTAATGACTAGTTCTAGATAAATATCTGCACTCTGACGGTAAGCTGGCCATAAACGATAAACAATGCTACTGGCTATGGTAATACCGACAGCAAGACCTATACCCCAAATAATAGCCTCTATATTAATTGCAGTTGGTAGTAACTGGACAGAACCCAGTTTTTGCCATATTTTTGTGATCAGTAACAGAACAACGGCTGTGACACCCATAACAATTAGGATCTGGGAACGACTCAAGGGTTCAATTTCAGGGGTTTTTGGATTGGTCACAGGTTTTTAAGATAAATGATGTAGAGATGATACTGAAGAACTCAAGGAATTAAGATTAATTCCAGCGCGATGAGCTACAAGTACGCCTAAAGCTTCTAAGTAAGAGTTTACTCCAATAGTTTTCATGCCCAAAGGCTCTGGAAAAACTTTCATCGCAGTAATATTTTCAGTAACAGTAATTATAGTTGTTTTAGAATTACTTAAACTCAATGCAGCACTGCTACCACAGGCACTAGCAGGTATCACTAGAGCGTCTATGTCTTCAGACCAAATTAGATCGGATTTAGCTTTGTATTTCGTAACAAATTGGGGAGCGCGAGCCAATCCTACGAGGATACAAGGCAGGAAAGTATAGCCTAATTCTTCCGCTGCTGCCTTGGGAGCAACTTTGGAGTCTACTGGTAATGGTTGGAGTGCTGGGGCATGGGCTGCGGGAATTTTAAACTGACGTACTATGAGGTGAGAAATTACCGCTTCTGCTCCTGCTATGGGATCGACTCCTGAGCCTTGACGGTAGTTATCAAAAGCCATACTATCGATTTCATCAGGAAAACGTCCCACTACGGCTATTGCTTCTGCTCCAGCTTGGGTAATTAATTTTTCTGCTCCTCTTAATAGGCTTCCTGTATTGCCAATTGTTCCCCAACTAGCACCAGATTCGGCAGTACGTAATTCTACTTCTAGGGGAGCGTCGGTAATTACATAATCGCTAATATTTAGTCCTAACGTGGCTCTGGTAGCATCAGCAGCTTGAATTTGGCGCAGCAGTAGATCGGGTTCGATACCTTTGTCTAATAGCAATCCGATTTTATTTTGTCTCACTGGTTGTAAGCCCCAAGAGCCAGCAGCAAACTGATCTAAACCATAGCCTTCTACATAGTAGGCATTATCTAGGTTCCAATACAGTTGCGCTCCATTAAGGACATTGGGATGGGTAATTAGGCGATCGCATATTTGCGCGATCGCTCGTGCTATGGGTAATGCGTCTCCCGCATACCCCCCAATAGCTGCACCAATTCCCGTAGGAACAATCAGTAATACAGTAAAAGGATTGCCAGGCTGGGTTACCATTAAAACTAAGATTTTTGAGTAATGATCGCTTCGACTTTAACCTGCTCTTTTTCCCGATCTACCTCTGTAACAGCCCATCTCAATGGTTCACCTTGTTTAGTTAATTCTGCCTCAATTTCTTGTTGTAGTTGAGCAGGGTTTTCTTGTAGATCAATCTCAGCAGTAATAAAGTGAGTAGTCATAATTTCTCCTTAGAAGTTTGGCAATTTGGATACAGTAATTAATTTTATTAGTAAAGAGTTTTTTCTCCCAGAGACTAAAAGCTTAAAATGAAATTTAATAGCTTAGACTTCTCTGACAAAAAGTAATTATATGAAATTTTATACGAGTTTATTACCCATAGTCATTTTTAGTAACTTATTCACAACTAATTTAACAGTTGCTCAAATTCCACCAAAAGCTGAAAGAGAAAATACTCCACAAGTGGAATCGGAAACAAGTCCCACTACTTCTGAGACAACAATCGAACCCCCAGCATCAGTAATAACTGTCGAAGAAAGTTTTGAGTGCGAAGATAATAGCGAAGAAAAAACAGTATCAGAAACTACTAAAAAAGCAGAATTTCAGTTAGAAGTACCAACCACCAAAATTCAATGTCCTACAGTAGAGGCAATAATCCGTTACCAAAAACTCGCAGTAGCAGACGAGCTTTATTTACAAGGGGATACCATAGCCTCTATGGTTCTATATCAAAAAGCTAAAGAATCTTGGCCTGAGCAAGAAATGGAGATTCATCGCCTATCAAAACCAATATATGAAACCCATAAACTTAGTCCTGGTGCCTCAGTTTATTGGCGAATTTATCAACAAGGAAAACAACAAAATTTAGAAAGTAAAATTTTTGTACCTTTGGAGCTATTAGTAACCAAAAATCCTGAATTTATTCCTGGTCATATTGCTTATGCCAAAGAACTAACAGAAGCTGAAAGAACTTTAGAAGCTATACAATCTTTAGAAGCTGCCCTCGGTCTTTATCCCAAAGAAGTTGAATTATTACGCAGTAAAATTGCCACAGATATAATAGAAAACAGATGGTTAGATGCTTCGATTTCTGCCCGTCAATTTGCCCTATTAAACTCTCAACATCCCCAAGCAGAAGAATTTGGCAAATTAGCAGATGAATATTTAGAAGAATATAAAGATTATATCCGTTCTGAATTAACTGCAAATGTCATCGGTAATGCAATCGTTGGAACATTAGGATTTGCCCTCACAGGTAACATATTTGGTCCAATTTCCGCTTTGGATAATACTATGATGCTATTACAAGGGGAATCTTCTTTAGGGGCAAGATTTAGTAACCGACTTCAAGAACAATTACCGATGCTAAAAGACGAAGCAGTTTTAACCTATGTACGAGATATCGGTAATAAACTTACTGAAGTATCGGGTAGAGATGAATTTGAGTACGAATTTCACGTAGTTATGGATGACAGGTTAAATGCTTTTGCTTTACCTGGAGGTAAAATATTCATCAACGCAGGAGCTATTATGACTACTGATTCTGAAGCAGAGTTAGCTGGCTTACTAGCTCATGAAATAGCCCACGCTGACTTATCTCATGGTTTTCAGTTAGCCACAAGAGCTAGTCTTGCTTCTAACGTCTTTCAGTATATTCCTTACGTTGGTGGTACCGCAGGTAATTTGATTGTTCTCAACTATAGCCGAGACATGGAAAGACAAGCGGATATTTTCGGGACAAAAATGCTCACAGCAGCGAACTATGCTGCTGACGGGGTCAGAAATTTAATGGTGAAATTGGAAGAACAAAACAATGATCAAGAAAATTATCAGCCTCCTGCTTGGCTTTCTACCCACCCAGATACAGAAAAAAGGATTACCTATCTCGAAAATATGATTATCTCCAACAATCTCAACCGCTATGCCTATGAAGGAGTCGAAAAACATCAAGAAATCAAGAAAATAGTCCGTAAGTTATGGCAAGAATATCAAGCAAAACAATAAAAGGAAAAATTAGAGCCAATAAGATTCTGACCGCAAAATAACAGTTAACATTTTGTTGCGTATCAGTCTTTACTAGCTGATAAAAATATAAACTCACTTCAAGAGGAATCAATTTGAAAAAATAAATTTAATCTATGGCTTATTATTGGTTTAAAGCATTTCACCTGATTGGTGTAGTTGTTTGGTTTGCAGGACTATTCTATTTAGTGCGTCTTTTTGTCTATCATGCAGAGGCAAATCAAGAACCTGAACCTGCCCAGTCTATTTTAAAAAAGCAATATGAATTAATGGAATTGCGCCTCTACAATATCATTACTACTCCTGGGATGATTGTAACTGTAGTAATGGCAATTGGATTAATTTCTACTGAGCCAGAGATTCTTAAATCTGGTTGGTTACATATCAAAATGGCAATGGTTTTGCTACTGATTGGTTATCATCACTATTGCAAAAAACTAATGAAGCAGTTGGCTAAAGGGGAATGTCAATGGACAGGACAGCAGTTTCGCGCTCTCAATGAGGCTCCTACGATTTTCTTAGTTGTGATTGTCTTGCTGGCTGTATTCAAGAACAGTCTGCCTCTAGATTTGACTACTTGGCTAATAGTAGCTTTGGTAATCACAATGGCAGCTAGTATCCAACTTTACGCTAAAAAACGGCGACAAGATAAGGAAAAATCGGCTCAAATCGACAATAATGCAGAATTAGCTTCTAGCTCCGCCAAATGATCTCATTTTTCTGCAAATTGGCGTGATTGTGATGATAATTCGATAGTTGCCCTAAAGGATTCGCTTCGCGTCAGAGAGGTATTAGGTATTAGGTGTTAGGTGTTAGGTGTTAGGTGTTAGGTGTTAGGTATTTATTAGGTGTTAGGGAAAAATGGAATATACAAATAATTCTGCTTAGGTACTTATATCCCTAAAGTGATTATTACTTCTGATACTTATACTCTCCCGACACACTCTGTATTACTAGGGGAGTGTGGGAGGTGTGGGAAGTATGGAAGAGAGAGGGGGGAGAGTGGGAGGTGTGGGGAGAGAGTGGAGAAAGTCTTGCTCCCTTGTCCTCCCCTTCTTCTCCCAATATTGTTCGGATCAGCCTAAAAACTTAATGAAATTAGGGAGTGTGGGGAGTGTGGGAGGTGTGGGAAGTAGGGGAAGAAGTGATAGAAAAAACTCCCCTCTCTTTCCTCTCTTCCTTGTCTTCTCCCTCTCTTTCTTAACAGATAACTTTTTTAACCGAACAGTATTGAGATATGGCTAATAATAAAGCGATTGCAATCAAATAAAAAAGCTCTTAGGAAATTCCCATAGCATTGATATAAGATAATATCCTTTGGTTGTTATAGGGAAAAGAACAATGCGATTGTCTCAAATGCTTTTGGTAACTCTACGAGAAGACCCCGCAGAAGCGGAGATTCCCAGTCATAAACTGTTAGTACGTGCTGGGTATATCAGAAGAATTGGTAGCGGTATCTATGCCTATTTACCCCTCATGTGGCGTGTCTTACAAAAAGTATCTCAGATTGTGCGAGAAGAAATGAACGCGACAGGCGCACAAGAATGCTTATTACCTCAACTGCAACCCTCGGAATTGTGGCAAGAATCGGGTCGCTGGGATACTTATACCAAAGCAGAAGGGATTATGTTTTCTTTGATTGACAGACAAGAGCGTCAATTGGGTTTAGGTCCCACTCATGAAGAAGTTATTACAGCAGTTGCTAGAGATATGATTCGCTCTTACCGTCAGCTACCCTGTAACATCTATCAAATTCAAACTAAATTTCGCGATGAAATTCGCCCTCGTTTTGGCTTAATGCGAGGCAGAGAATTTATTATGAAAGATGCTTATTCTTTTCACGCGGATGAAGAAAGCCTCAAAAAAACTTACAAGGATATGGATGTAGCCTATCGCAACATCTTAACCCGCTGTGGTTTGGAATTTCGTCCTGTAGAAGCTGATTCTGGAGCGATTGGTGGTTCTGGCTCCCAGGAATTTATGGTACTGGCAGAAGCAGGAGAGGATGAAATTCTCTACACGGAAGATGGGAAATATGCAGCCAATGTAGAAAAAGCGAGTTCCCTTCCTCCTGATGTGGTTGCTTCTCCTTTTAGTAGTTATGAGAAGGTAGCAACCCCAGATACGGCTACTATTGCTAGATTGTGCGACTCTCTCAAATGTGATCCTACCGCAGTGGTAAAAAATGTCCTCTATGAAGCTATCTATGATAACGAAACTATTGTCTTAGTTTTAATCAGTATTCGGGGAGATGAAGATGTTAATGAAGTGAAGTTACAAAATGAATTAGTCAAACTAGCTGGTAATTATGAAGCTAGTACGATTCTTTCTTTGACTGTACCCGATGCAGATGCACAACAAAAATGGTCTTCTCAGCCTTTACCCCTTGGTTATATCGCTCCTGATTTAGAAGACAGCTACATCAGCAAAAATAAAAACATTGCTCCTCAATTTCTCCGTATGGTGGATAAAACTGCAAGGGATTTAAAAAACTTTGTCACTGGTGCTAACGAATCTGGTTATCATGTGGTGGGTGCTAACTGGAGCGATAATTTTACTTTACCTAAGTTAGTAGTAGATGTGAGAATCGCTAAGAAAGGAGAGCGCGCGATCCACGATCCGACTCAGACTCTCCATTCTGCTAGAGGTATCGAAGCAGGGCATATTTTCCAATTAGGGACAAAATATTCCCAAGCTATGGGAGCAACCTATACTAATGAACAAGGTAAGAATGAACCAATCTGGATGGGCTGCTATGGGATCGGGGTATCTCGTCTAGCACAAGCAGCAGTAGAGCAATCCTATGATGAAAATGGTATCATTTGGCCTGTCGCAATCGCACCTTATCAAGCTATTGTCATCATTCCCAACATCAATGATCAGGAAAAAGCAGAAGTGGGAGAAAAAATTTATCAAGAATTAACCGCTATGGGAATAGAAACCCTCTTAGATGACCGCAAAGAAAGAGCAGGAGTTAAATTTAAAGACAGCGAATTAATTGGAATTCCCTATCGTATTACCGTAGGAAGAAGTCTGGCTCAAGGTAAATTAGAGGTTGTCACCAGAAAAACTAAAGACTCCCAAGATATACCCGTAGAAGAAGTTGTTTCTACTGTTAAAACATGGGTTGATGAGGAAATAGCTTAATTCTATTTGAGCCATTAGCGATCGCATAAACCAGTAAATGCGATCGCTTTATTCTGATTATCCAACATCTATAATTACTGTTAGCTAACTCTAGCCCAAGCTTGTACCATCTATATTTAAAGTTCTGTATAGGGATGGAAATTAAACCATACTGCCCAGATCATCTTAATGCTATTATCCGTCTTTCCCTTCGAGCCTGGACTCCTGTTTTTGATTCGATTAAGAAAGCGATGAACGCTAGTGTTTACCAGGCATTTTACCCAGATGATTGGCGTATCAGTCAGCAAAAAGCAGTCGAGGATATCTGCACTGGTCAAGACGCAAATGTATGGGTTGCAATTGAGGCTGATTTGATTGTGGGCTTTATAGCTGTAAAAATACATTCAGATGACTTTGACTTCTCCAGCCTTTGAAAAAGCTGGATTCTAAACGGATGCTACGAGATGGTTATGGGGCTTTTAAAGTGCTGAACTAAATTCAGCACGCAGCCCCTCCTGAAGACGCATCTCTCCGCTTTTACGATATGATTTACTTAAGCAAGACAAGCCATATCGTTTGGGAACAGTCAGCGATTCCCTACCGACCTCGGCTAGACTTATGCCTAGCTGTGTCGCTACTTTTTTGAGACAATTAATTCCGCCTAATGCGTCTGCACATATTAATCCAAATTTGCTTTTGTAAGTGCCTCTAGTAATTCTTCTGCCTGAAAATTTATATTTTTCGGGTTTTTCACCGAATTTAAATAGCAAATCTCCTGCGAGAAAATCACTCTTTGAGCTATAGGCTTCTTCGGTTTCAGTGAAGATAATTCCTACTGATTCTGCTAGTTCTTTGATTTTATTTTTCAGTCTAGAAGTAGGGATGGCTACGAAATTCTGATTATTTCGCTTGCCAAGATTAGAGTTGGTTTTAACCCCCTGACCCCAAGCAAAAACAATATTGCCAATGCCATGATTAAGGCAATAGTTAATTACAAATCTGGCAGCTTTTGAGCAAGCATCGCCCATTTGGCAATTGCGTTTATGGGTTAACTTAGCTAAGTAGTCATCCCAATATTTCTGAGGTTTACCTTTCTTATATTTGGCGACTGCTTTGTTATACCTTTGGTTGATTGATTTAATTTTTCGGCCACAAATAATAAAGCTTTTACCCTGAGAGCTTACTGCTGTAACCCAGTTGGAAACACCTGGGTCTATCCCAATTCCTTGAGAATAATCTAATCCCATCGCTTTTTTGACTTCGACCTTATAGACATATTCAGCCCATAAATTACCATTGCTAGGTACTATTCTTACTTGAGATAGTTGTTCTGATTTGAATTGACTGCCAGAAGGAATAATTATCTCATTAAGTAATAGCTCATTTTTATTCTCCCTAGAAATTGATAATCTACAATTACCAGCTACATCATCATAAATTGTATTTTGTGCTGTAAATGCTACTTGATACAAGCCACCAGAAGTCCTGTAACCTGGGATTTTCGGCTTATTGCCTAATTCCCCACCCCACCAACATCTAATTAATTTGTTGTAGCTGCTAATTGCTTCTACTACTGACTTAAGGCACTGTTGAGCAGATTGACCGCCTAACGCTTGATAGTGTTTATTGTCTTTGAAATCCTTGCACAACTGAGCATAACTAGCTTTGACCAGCCTGTCTTTATAAGCTACTCGATAGCAGTCATTTTCATCGAAAAAATTATAAGTAGGACACGACTCAAAATGAATTTGCCTGATTTTATACAAAGCAGAATTATAGAGATTGTTTGACTGATGGCACAACCATACAAGATAATCTCTCAGTTCGTCGCTTATTCTTCCTGTGAGTAGGATTTTTTGAGTTCTATATTCCATGTTAAAATCTTAACATAATCTAGCCATTGGGTAGCATGGAGAAAGAAAGACTAAGTTTAAGAATTGAAAAGGAAAGACTTGAAAAACTTAGAAAATATGCCAAACAAAAAAAGAAATCTATGACTAGGTTGATTGAAGATTGGATTGACAGACTTAAATTAGAAGAGGATACGCGGGAATAAATTCCCACGAGTTATGCGAAGCGGTATCCTTTAGGACGCTTTTCCACCCTTGCTTGAAAGACAAGGGCTATCAAGCTCCCGTTTTTCTTATTGTATGGGTGAAATATATATGATCGCTGTTGACCCAGATTTTCAAAGTCAGGGTATTGGTACTATTCTTATAGAATTTGCTCTTGATTGGATGAAAGATGCTGAAATGTCGATTGCTATGGTTGAGACGGGCGGTGATGACGGTCATGCTCCAGCACGTCACACTTATGAAAAAGCGGGCTTCGAGCTGTTCACCGTAGCCAGATATTTCAAAAAGCTCTAGAAATTTTGTAATACGAGCGATCGCAAAACCAGACACTTAGACGAAATCCGATTCTCAAAACCCACTTTTAATCAAGATGATTAAGGAAACTAAATTCCTCCAAATAATTAGGCGGACCTACTGAAATAATGTAATATTTAATTACTAAGTGAAACTACTTAAGTGTTTTTACTTTTTCGAGTAATCCTAATGAAAAGGAACTTCCGTATCTTACTTTTTTTTATTTCTGAGTAACTTGCTCTCAAAAATTTGATTAAGATTCTTTTTAAAATATTGATATATTAATAGCTCAAATGTCTGCATATAACAATGACAAAGACCAAGATAAATCTAGTTTTCCGATACTTGAAACTGAGATTGATTCTGAATCATTTATTCCTGAACCAGAAACACAGGAGCTATCTCATTCGCTGAAAGAGAATGGTAAAGAGAAAGGGGGAGAATTAGTTAGGATTGAAAGAAAATCACTGAATCAAGCCCAAGAAAAATCAACCTTTCAACAACTCAAAGCTAAAACAACAGCTATTTTAATAGGTGCTACTGTGATGCTGCCAATTTTAGCAGTGGGAACAGCAACCTATTATTTCGGTAGTGAAGCTATCAATAAACAGGCAATATTCGCGAAAAGGCTTGAAAATAGGGATTTAGCGGAAATGGAATTGGCAAAACAACAAAAACTACTAGCAGTTTTGTTGATTGGTACTGGAACAACAGCTTTACTAGCTGGTGCTATAGCTGCTTTGGGTACAAAACGCCTTATAGATTCGAGATCTAAAATATCTACAGCCCAAACCGAACCCGAACCCGAACCCGAACCCCTGTTAGATAAAGAGTTTATTCAAAATTTAAGCCATTCTGTTGTGCCACAAGATCTTCTCCAAGCCATTGTTGAAGAAGCACGCAATTATCTAAAATGTGACCGCGTTATTGTGTATAGCCTCGACCAAGATAAATATGGCATAGTAGTAGCAGAATCAGTCACGCCTGGTCACACACAAGCATTAGGAAAAACTATAGAAGACCCCTTTGTTGAAGCCAAGTATCTCCACAAATACTGGGATGGCAAAAATCAAGCTATAGACAACATTTACGAAACAGAAATGATTCCCCGTCATTTGGAACAATTAGAACAGCTAGAAGTGAAAGCAAATCTAGTCAGTCCTATTATCAATGAGGGTAAGTTATTTGGGTTATTAGTAGCCCATCAATGTAGCAAATTTCGGCACTGGGAGAAGGCTGAAATCAAGCTTTTAAATCAACTTGCCACAAAAGTCGCCTTGGCTCTCGACAATTCCAGGCTATTACAGGATGTGGCTCGCCTCCAGACTGTATCAGAGAGAGAAAGAAACTGGACTAATTATTTTACCGATGCGATTGGGCATATTCGTCAATCCCTCAAACAAGTTGATATTCTGGGTGTTAGCGTCAAAGAAGTACGAAGGATTTTAGAATGTGATCGCGTTTTAGTTTACAGTCTTAATCAAGATAAATATGGGGTAGTAGTAGCTGAATCAGTCGCTCCTGGCTACACTAGAGCCTTAAATAAAACCATTTCTGACCCCTGTTTTGAAGCTAGATATCTGGAGCAATATCGTGATGGTCGAGTCCGCGCTCTAAATAATATCTACGAAGCAGGCATGACTAACTGTTATATCGAACAGTTAGCAACTTTAGAAGTCAAGGCGAATTTAGTTACCCCGATTCTGAATGAAGGAAAGCTATTCGGATTATTGGTAGCCCATCAATGCAGTCAACCCCGTAACTGGCAAGACTATGAAATTCGATGGATAACCCAAATTGCTACCCAAGTTGGTTTTGCTCTGGATAATGCCAGTCTCTTGAGAAAGCTTAAAGATGAAGCTGTATCAAACCAATTATTAAACAGCTTCACTACCAGTATTCGCCATTGCCTCAATGAACCAGAACTACTAAAAGTAGCTGTAGAAACAGCCCTTGAGGGAATGGGACTCGACCGCACCATTGTTTATCAGTTCGATGCTAATTGGAACGGCACTGTAGTAGCAGAATCTCTTGTTCCTGGTTATCCCAGAACCTTACGTTCTCAAATTACAGACCCCTGTTTTGCCAGAGACTATGCCGAAAAATATCGCCAAGGTCGGGTTAGTGCGATCGCAAATATTGCTCAAGCCAATCTTACTGATTGTCACCGAGAGCAGCTAAAATCTTTTGTTGTTAAAGCTAGTCTGGTTGCACCAATTTTACAAAACGATCAATTATTTGGGTTATTCATTGGACATCAGTGTACTCAACCTCGTTCATGGCAAAAGTGGGAAATCGATTTATTTGCCCAATTAGCTTTACAATTGGGATGGAATCTAGAACGAATGAAGTTAAGAGAAGAGTTATCCCAAGCTCAAAATCTTCAGATCAATGAGGCTAATCAACAGCAACAACCATCATCAAATCTTCAACAAGACATATCAGAACCAGTAACAGAAAATCATACTGTACTGCAAAATCTTAAAGCCAAAATTAGTAATCAATCAGAAGCTAAGAGCAGTTTGACTAACGAAGCTCAAGCAAACAATCCCGAACCTCAAAAACAGCCCAATGATGGAGAAAGTATCGGACAAATCCAAAATAACCAGCTTAAAAACGATATTAGCCAAAAAGCGATCACTGAAACTACGGAAAAAGTTGAGGGACTGAATCAGTCTCAACAAAATCTTGCCCAAATGATCAGTCTAATCAACGATATTAAAAAAAAGATGGATCATTCAGAAGCTAGAAAAATAACACCAGCTCCTTTAGCAATGGAAGAAAGTACTGGTGAGGTTAATGATGTGACTCTTAACCAGATCGATAACCCTGACTCTAAAGTTAATGAAACTACAGAGCCAAGTGACTGAAATTAGGGGATAGTTAGTGGAGGGGAATAAAGCCAGTTTTGCTTATCAGCTTCTGACCTTGAGTTGTCAACAAGAAATTGGCATAGGCTTGACCAATGGGTAATTCATTGTTTTCATCTTGGAGAAATATCACGTATAGATAATGAGTTAAAGGATATTGAGCATTACGCAATACTCTGATGTTTAATTTATTGCGTCGCTTGGGACAGTCAGAAATAGATACTAAAGGCTGCTGGTAAGGAGCAACCAACTTATCGAGGGAGGAACCCAGAGCTAATGGTTTAACTGTACATTGGGGAACAATTGCTGGGGCAGAACCATAGTAAATTCCCCCTGGGTTATTAGCTAGTTGACGAAGAGCTTGGGTATTGGTGGAGACAAATTCGACATTTGAGCCAAACTCTTGATTTTGAAGAATCTCAGACACAAAAAAATCAACCATTCCCCCAGTACTGGGAGGACGAGAATAGGCGGTAATTGCTAGGTCTGCACCACCTAGCTCTCGCCAATTAACAATCTTGCCAGTATAAATTGCTTCGAGTTGCTCTAGAGTTAAACCAGAAATATTTAGTTGAGGATGAACAGCTACAGCAATACTATTGATAGCCACAGGAACTTGTTTGAGTGTCAAACCCTGTTGTCTAGCCAGCTCATGTTCTTCTGCACTCAAAGGATGGGAAGACTGCACAAAAGCAACTTGACCCGCTAGCAACATTTGGATTCCTGGGCTAGAGCCTGGAAGTCCATTTGGTGGTTGAATATAGCGTAATTGTAATTCGGGTCGCTCTGATTGAATCAGGGAATCTATTGCTAAACGAAGAGGAGCCCAAGCAGTACTGCCACCATAGTTAAAAACTCCAGTCGCGACATTTGGCACATTAGCAAAATCGCGAATATTTTTGCCATTTGCCAAAGTTGGAGTACTGGACTGTTGGGACAATTGCCAAATTCCTTTACTGATAAGCCCTAGGGACCATAATAAAGTCAGGGCAACTAGGACAACTAGAGGGATTAACGTTAGTTTTCTTTTACTAGTGATTTTTTCCATATAATATTGCTGAAAACAGAATAAGATTTAGAGGATTATCCTACAGATACGATCAACATTTACATCGATTACAATCGATAGATTCTAAAGTTATTGTTGGTTTTATAAATCTTCGTTTAAATCAAATTTACCGATAGTTTTTTAAGCTTTAAAAATAATCGCCTAGCATAATGCACTCCCCTGTTCATGGATTTGTGAGACTTTTTACAGAGGCATATTACTGTGGCAATTAAAACTTGCCAACAGCCTTCCATTTTAATAATTGAGAATTGAAAAAATCATATCATGTTGGTGTAATATGAGAGAAATTGACAACTGGTGCCAAATGGCTGAAATTATTGTCTGATCTTGATTTGAATGATTAATTTTTAAACAAGCGAACTCAGAACTCACCTTAAATTAAGGCTTGCTCAGTATTTTTACGTAAATGATGATTTGCTGATCGGTAAAAATACGTAAATTTTAATTTATTTTCATCGATTTATATTAAACTATACGTAATAAACATTAAGTAATTCACGTAAATAACTTTTAGAGTCAGGCTCTTATGCAGAGGGTTTTGTCAAACAGCTTAATAAGCTTTCTTGATAAGAATTCTTGATTATTTTAGGAATGATCTAGCAAATTGATGATTGAATCTCTTGATTTAAAAATAAGCCATAATCCAAATGTCAAAGAACTTTTAAAATTCATAGTTGAAACAACTAAAAAAACTCTAGAGTGTGACCGTGTAATTGTCTATAGTGCTAGTGAATTCCCCAAACCATTAGTCTTGGCAGAATCAGTTGATGCTAAATACCCTTCTCTTTTAGGAAAAACTATTAATGATCCTTTTCTAGAAGGGGAGTATTTAGAAATGTATTACTATGGGTTACCTGTAGTCATCAATGATATTGAAGCAACAGATATAAGTCAAAGTCACTTAGAAAACCTCAAAAAACTTGAGATTAAAGGTTTAGCCATCGCTCCCATTTCCGTTGAAAATAAATTATTAGCCTTGCTAGTTGCTCATCAATGTTCGACAATCAAACCTTGGTATTCTGATAAAGTCCATGTTTTGACGGAAAAAGCTAATGCCACAGGCTTGGCTCTCTCCAACATTGTCAACGCGGACAAGTCACAGCAATTGAAAATCGTCCCAGAACAGCAACCAGACAGTCCAGAAAAAGGCGATTCCCTAATAATAGAACCTAAAGAAAACGGTAACAGCTATCTTCAACAGAGGAAGCACAACATAGTAATTCAGGAGGATAGAAGTGGGTTATTTTCTGAAGTCAAGGACAAGATAGCTAATCAACTGGGACAAGAAAACATCCTCAATACAACAGTAGAAGAAGTAGGTCAACTGCTGAATTGCGATCGCGTCGTCGTCTATAGCCTCAGTCAAGATAATTATGGGTTAATAGTAGCCGAATCAGTTGCTCCTAGCTGGACTAAAGCTCAGGACAAAATCATAGACGATCCTGGTTTGGCGAACAAATATATAGAACAGTATGGGGATGGTCGCCCTTGGTCATGCAATAATATATATTACGAAAATGCTGCTTTGTGTTATCTGGAACAATTAGAAACGTTCGAGGTTAGAGCTAATTTAGTTGCGCCGATTATTAGTGACGGTAAACTATTTGGTTTATTAATTGTCTATCAGTGTTCCGATAGTCATAAATGGCAAGAAACAGAAATAAATTGGATCAGTGAAATTGTTAGTCAAGTAGGTCTTATGCTCGAATCTCAGAAAAATTTTACCGAAACTGCTCAAGAAAAATCACCAGAATTAAGGAAGAGTGAAAGTAAATGGAATCAACATTTCACTGATGCAATCCAATATATTCGTCAATCTATAACTAAAGAAGACATCTTAAAAGCCAGTGTTAAAGAAGTAAGGCGGGTACTAAATTGTGATCGTGTTGTGGTTTATAGCATGAACCAACAGAATCGCGGGATGATTGTGGCTGAATCTGTAGCTGCTGGTTGGACAAGAGCCCAGGGTAGAGTAATTAACGATCCTTGTTTTGAAGCCAAATATCTCGACCAGTATCGTAACGGTCGAGTGAGGGCGTGGGGCAACATTTACACCTCAGGCTTGACTCGCTGTTACATTGAGCAGCTAGAGCAGCTAGAAGTGAAAGCTAATTTAGTAACCCCGATCATCAATGAAGGAAACCTATTTGGCTTACTAGTTGCTCATCAATGTTCTGATACCAGGAATTGGGAAGATGCCGAAATTCGCTGGGTAGCCCAAATCGCCACTCAAGTTGGATTTGCTCTCGATAACGCCAAACTATTAGGTGATGCCAAGCAACTGCAAAATCAGTTAGAAAACGAAGCTAAACTAACTCAGTATTTTACCGATGCGACCCGTTATATTCGGGAATCTCTAGATCAAGAAAATATTCTGGAAGTTGCCGTGGAAGAGGTAAGGCGGGTACTAAATTGCGATCGCGTGGTAGTCTATAGTATGAACCAGGATAATTATGGCATGATTGTCGCCGAATCTGTAGCTCCTGGTTGGACGAGGGCAGAGGGAAGAGTTATCAAAGACCCCTGTTTTGAAACGAGATATCTCGAAAAGTATCGCAATGGTCGAGTGAGGGCATGGAGCAATATTTATGAATCAGGCTTTACAAGTTGCTATATTCAGCAGCTAGAACAGCTAGAGGTGAAAGCTAATTTAGTAACCCCTATTGTCAACGAAGGAAAACTCTTTGGCTTACTGGTAGCCCATCAATGTTCTAATACCCGTGAATGGCAGCACCCTGAAATCCGTTGGGTGACTGATATTGCCACCCAAGTGGGATTTGCCCTCGACAATGCCCAAATATTAGCTAATGCTAAAGGACTACGGCAGCAGATAGACGAAGAAAGTAAGTGGACCGAGTATTTTACCGATGTAATTCACCATATTCGCCACTCTCTGAAAACAGAGGATATTCTCCAAACTAGCGTTCGGGAAGTCCGCAGAATTTTGGAATGCGATCGCGTGGTGCTGTATAGTCTCAATCAGAATCTTCGTTATGGCACAGTAATCGCGGAATCAGTCTCCCCTGGCTGGACGCGAGCTTTGGGTAAAAAGATAGACGACCCCTGCTTTGAACCTACCTATCGAGAAAAGTATCTTAACGGTCGCGCCCGCGCCTGGAACAATATTAGAGAATCGGGCATGAGTCAATGTTACATCGAGCAATTAGAAAAATTAGAGGTCAAAGCCAATCTAGTTACCCCCGTGATCAATGAAGGCAAGCTATTTGGCTTACTGGTTGCCCATGAATGTTCTAATCCCCGTCAATGGCAGCAAACTGAAATTCGTTGGATGAGCGAAATTGCCACCCAAGTGGGATTTGCCCTCGACAATGCCAAACTTTTAGCTGATGCCCAAAAACTAACCCAGCAGGTAGAAGAGGAAAGTAAGTGGACCGACTATTTTACCGATGCGATTCAGCATATTCGTCAATCACTTCAGACAGGAGATATTCTCAAAACTAGCGTTCAGGAAGTCCGTCGCATTTTAAATTGCGATCGGGTTGTGGTTTATAGTCTCAATCAGGATAATTATGGTGTGATTGTGGCTGAATCTGTAGCTGCTGGTTGGACAAGAGCCCAGGGTAGAGTAATTAACGATCCTTGTTTTGAAGCTCGGTATCTGGCTCAGTACCGCAACGGTCGAGTGAGGGCTTGGAGTAACATTTACACCTCAGGCTTGACAAGCTGTTACATTCAGCAGCTAGAGCAGCTAGAGGTCAAAGCCAATTTAGTAACGCCAATTATTAACGAAGGAAAACTTTTTGGCTTACTGGTAGCTCATCAATGTTCTGATACCCGTCAATGGCAGCAGCCTGAAATTCGGTGGGTAGCTCAAATTGCCACCCAAGTCGGTTTTGCCCTCGACAATGCTCAACTGCTAGAACAACTAGCCCAATCTACTCAGACAAGTAATCAGGTGTCCCATCAGCAATACGAGCAAATAGAAACCCTAAAACATCAAGTAGTTAAGATACTTGCGGAAAATGGAGATGCTTATCAGACTCTTTCTCAAGAAGCTATGCGTCAATCCGAAACTACGATTCAGGTTTTGCATCAAATTCAAGAAGTTGCTGATTTCTTGAATACTATGGCTTTAAATGTTCAACAGGTCAAATTCCAAGAGCAACAAAATGACCTAGCAATACAAACTAGTCAAGAAAGTTTCGAGCGAGCTGTAAATAGCATCTCCAATATTCAACGCACAGTTCAAAATGTGGGGAGTGGATTTGACAATCTGAGTAATTCTTGTCAACAGCTTTCTGAAACAGTCAACACGATCAAAGATTTAAGCAAGCAAATAGTTCAGCAATCCATGAGCATAACTAGAGCCGTTAACCGTAGTCAGATTGAAGAGAATGATCAAAATTCTCTGATTGATTTGTCGGATACAATTTTTTCTTTAATGCAGGAGCTATTTGAAGCTACAGCGAAAGTTGAACACTTATTTGCCAATATCAAAACAGAAGTTAGAGAGAAAAAAGTTGCTCTTGATAATGGAACACAACAACTAATCAGTGGAGTGGGAGAATTTCAAACAGTTCGTCAAAAGCTAGATCGAGTTATTACTATGAATAACAAGATGGGTAGTCTCATAGAAAATATTTCTAAGTCTGTAGAAAATCAACTACAAAGTTCAACATCGGCTAAAGATTCAGTTCAACAAGTAGTAAGTATTGCGGAGGGAATTTCTGAACAGTCTATAGCTATAACTCAATCTTTTAATCAATTAGTGCTACTAGTTCAACAACTGTAATCACCTGAGTTAGAAATTCAGGTTTCTTATTCTATGTTTCAGTTTGTAGTTAAAAAAATACGGAGCTGAATACAAGTTTTATCCTTGCTCAACGTGACTGGAGTTTAGACTAATCAGATTGAATATATAGTCAACTATTGAACAAAGTTTTTTTATCTTTGTAACTAGGATAAGTACTTGTAATTTAGTAGACCATAGAAAGTGACAAATAACCAACCGAAACAAAAAAGCCTGGGTCTTGCTGAATTAACTCTGAGCGGACTGTTGGCTGGAATTGCTTGCGGTCTCTTTTTTGGAGAAGAAGCAGCAAGGCTAAAAATCTTGGGCGACATCTACATTAGACTACTACAGATGACAGTGTTACCCTACATAATTTTCTCTCTTATTGGTAATATTGGTCAATTAAACGTTGAGCAGGGTAAACTGCTGGCTAAAAGAGCGGGAACAGTTCTGCTAATTTTATGGGGTATTGGCATCGTCATGATTGTTACTATGCCCTTGGCATTACCACCACAAGTATCAGCTTCATTTTTTAGTAGTAGTATCTTAGAAACTCCACAGAAAGTTAATCTAGTCAAACTGTTTATCCCCGCCAATATATTCGATGCTCTCCAAGAAAACCTTGTTCCATCAATAGTGGTCTTTTGTATTGCTTCGGGAATTGCTTTAATTGGAATTGAAAAAAAGCAGGCAGTACTTGAGTTATTTGAGGTTTTATCTCAAACTATGAGCCAAGTGACCAAAACCTTGACCAAGGTAGCTCCTATTGGTGTATTTGCTATTACGGCTAATGCAGCTGGGACGATGGGATTTGAGGAACTCGGTCGGCTTCAAGGTTATTTTATTATTTATACTATTGCTTTTTTATTGCTTACTTTCTGGATTTTACCTGGTTTAGTAGCTGCGTTAACTCCATTCAAGTTTGGAGAAGTTATTAAAATTTCTAGAACAGCACTTGTTCTGGCTTTCTCAACGGGGAAGGCATTGGTAGTTCTGCCCTTAATTATTGAAAATGTTAAAGGACTTTTCAAAATACATAACATACAAAGTGAAGAAGCCATTACTACTACCGAAGTTGTGGTACCCCTAGCCTATCCTTTTCCCAACCTTGGTAAGATGTTGGCAATGCTGTTTGTTCCCTTTGCTGCTTGGTTTGTGGGTAGCCCAATGGGGATAACTGATTACGGGGTCTATATCACGGCTGGCTTTCCCAGCTTTTTCGGTAGTGTGGCAGTTGCGATGCCCTTTGCCCTAGACATAATGAGACTTCCAGCAGATATGTTTCAGTTATTTCTGGTAACTGGGGTCTATGCTGCTAATATTTCTGATTGTCTGGCTGCCATGCACCTGATAGCATTAACCTTGCTGGTTGCTTGTGCTTCGAGTGGCACTTTGCGACTGCGTTGGAAGCGAGTCGGTATTGTTTTAGTTACGGCAGTCTTGATAGCAGGAATTCTCTTGTTCGGTACTCGTGCTTATCTGGCTAAAGCCTCTGAGGGAACTTACAACAAAGACCAAATAGTTGCCAGTATGCAGTTACTGGAAAATAAAGTTCCTTATGTTATTGTCGAACCCTCTCCCAATCCTGACCCCTTGCTTCCTGATGAAAAAGTATTAGAACGGATTAAAAGGCGGGAGACAATCCGCATCGGCTTCGAGCCTGATAATTTACCTTGGTCTTACTATAACTCTCAAAAAGAATTAGTGGGATTCGATATTGATCTGGCTCATCGGCTCCCCCGTGAGTTAAATACAAAAATTGAGTTTGTGCCTTTTCAGTTTTCTACCTTTGTGCAACAAATGAAAGAAGACCACTTTGATCTGGCTATGTCAGGAGTAGTTGGAACCGTTGAGCAATCTCAACAGATACGATTCAGTGATCCCTATCTCTACATTAATTTGGCATTGGTTGTTCCCGACTATCGAGACAATGAGTTTGCGACTCTAAAGTTAGCTCAGAATAAGAAAAACTTGAGAGTTGGGGTTGAGACCCTAGCATTTGTGACCGAAAAAGTTAGGTCCTTATTGCCCAATGTAGAGTTTGTCGACCTTGAATCTGATCGCGAATTTTTTGAAGGGACAGGAGCAGGAAAAGATTTAGATGCTTTGTTTATTAGTGCTGAGGAAGGTTCGGCTTGGACGCTTCTCTATCCTAACTTTCAAGTAGTAACTCCTTTTCCACGTCAAATTTCCCTTCCCCTAGTGTATCCTTACCTACTAGATGACGAACAATTTGATGAAGTTTTGGATCACTGGATCGAACTGAAAAAAAAAGATGGAACATTTCAAGATGCTTATGATTACTGGATCTTGGGTCAAGGTGCTGAGAAAAAAGAACCTCGGTGGAGCATTATTCGCAATGTACTGCACTGGGTAAATTGACAGTTTTATTTATCCTTTTTATTTTGGTTTATTTTTAGCGATCGCGCATATTTAATACCAATTCTCACAAGTCACTAGAGACTTGATTTGACCTCAAAAATTCTGGTTTAAAAACTTATAAGCTTTGCTTTGCAAAGCTTTTGGATATAAAGCAAAGCTTTTGGATATTTTAATTAATAAAAAATAATTTGGTTATCTATCTAGCCAGTTTTGAGAATTGGTATGAGAAAGAGAGAGAAGAACGTCCTTCGGAGGATGGAGAAGGTGGAGAAGAAGGGGAGGACAAGGGAGCAAGACTTTCTCCACTCTCTCCCCACACCTCCCACTCTTCCCCTTTCAGGGGTATGTTTTTAATAATTGGGTTTTTATTACCCTAATAATTAAGGAAAAAACAAGCTTTCTCCCCCTTGTCTGATTTCTCCGTTAAAATCTAAAAATCATACACTTGTAAGCCACTCTTCCCCCTCTCTCTTCCATACTTCCCACACTCCCCACACTCCCTAATTTCATTAAGTTTTTAGGCTTATCCGAACAGTATTGAGGCGGGTTGAATGTTACAAAGCATAATTCTCCTCCAGTTTCAGATTCAGGATTCAAAGATCAAAAGATAATCCGAACTAAAGTTTTTTGTTGCGTTTATTTCACATACTATCTAGAATTACATCATAGTAACCATTTTGGTAAATGCAGCTCACCCCTAGACAAAACAAACTACCTATCCCAACAGAATCTGAGATCGAGCTATCATGCACTAGTAGTCGAGTCTTAGCATCTCATCTTAATTCTCATAGTGCGACTCAAACTCTCAAGGTCGAATCTGGAACAGGAGAATCAAAATCCGTCTTGATTCCCACAGGTGCTTACCAACTTTTGATCGAGATTCTTGCTCAAATGTCTCAAGGTAATGCAGTGGCTCTAGTCCCAGTTCATGCGGAATTAAGTACTCAACAGGCAGCTAATTTACTCAATGTTTCTCGACCTTACTTAATTAAACTGCTTGAATCTGGAGAAATACCTCACCGCAAAGTCGGTAAACATCGACGCATTTTAGCCACTGATTTGTATCAATATAAGGCTCTTGATGATGAGAAAAGAAGTAAATCTTTAGATGAGTTGACAGCTTTAAGTGAAGAACTGGGTTTATACGATGAAGAATAGTCATGAATATTTAGAAAGACTTCTGCGTCAAGAACTTGCCAACACCGTGTCTATGATTAAGGAATTAATTTAGTGATTCAGCAGAAACTCTGATTGTCAGATAACCAATTAGCTTTCAAGCGCAAGTCCCTAATGTATGTCCACTATAGGTACTTGCCTTCTTATTTTGTTTGACGACGAGATAAAAATTGCATGGTAAATAAAGCAACGCCAATGAGAACAAAAGAAAAGATAGTAGTTAAAGTTCCTAGAGCATAAAGGGATGGAGAAGTAACATTGGTAGTCATGCCAAATATTTCCAAAGGTAATGTATTAGATGCTCCAGAAATTAGGGAAGTACGGGTAAATTCATCGTAAGAAAGGGTAAATCCGAGTAATCCGACACCGACTACACTAGCAGCAATTAAGGGAAAAACTATTTCCCAAAAGGTAGTTGTTTCACTCGCCCCCAGATCGCGGGCAGCTTCTTCATATGCAGGATTAAAACGACTAAATATGCCCAACATGATTAAAAATGCAAAGGGCAGCGTCCAAGTTAAATGCCCAGCCAAGGCGGAAGAAAACCATTGAACTGGTAGGTTGATCAAACTAAACAATATTCCAATACCCAAAGAAACCAAAATACTAGGAACAATTAAACTGGAAATAGTCAGGTAAAAAATTGTACTCGAACCTTTAAACTGTTTGCGAAAAGCTAACCCTGCCAAAACGCTAAAAACGACCGTGATTGAGGCAATAATGATTGCCAAAGTAAAAGATCTACCAAAAGCATCGACGAAACTACCAACCCGTTGTTCGCCAAATACAGATTGCAGCCAATAAAAACTAAATCCACGCATGGGAAAAGTTAAAGTCCCTTCTGGACTTTGAAGGGATAGTAAAAACATTCCTAACATCGGACCGTAGAGAAATAAGACAAATAAACTAAAGAAAGCTGCAAGTAAATAATAGGAAATCGATTTTT
Organism: Xenococcaceae cyanobacterium MO_167.B52; assembly: GCA_030065315.1. Taxonomy (GTDB): domain Bacteria; phylum Cyanobacteriota; class Cyanobacteriia; order Cyanobacteriales; family Xenococcaceae; genus JASJCP01. The sequence goes on from JASJDB010000006.1 coordinate 25,136, forward strand.
TAGATTTATTCATTTCTTTTTTAAGTTAAAAAAAGTTAAAAGTTATCTTTCTAAAGTTGTTTGCGAATATCTACAGTACGCAAAATCAATGATACGATTAACAATGCTAAAAGTAGTAAGATGATCGCGTTGGCTGCTGCCATAGGATACTGTAAACTGTCGATCTGGTTTTTAATTAGATAGCCCACTGAAGAAGTTTTCCCGCCACTCATTAAACGCATGGTGGCAAACTCACCCATAACTAGAGTGATGACAAAAATCGAACCGATCGCAATTCCAGGGGCAGCTAAAGGTAGGATAATTTCTTTTTGAATTTGGAAACCAGAAGAACCCAAATCTTTGGCAGCTGCAACCAGGGCGCGATCAATTCGGATCATACTATTGAAAATTGGTGCAACCATAAACAGACAATAAAGTTGCACCATCGCTAAAATAACCGCAAAGTCCGAAAACAGAAACATTTCAATCGGACGCTCGATTAAACCTAATCCCATCAAGGCTTGATTGAGTAACCCTTCTCTGCCTAAAAAAGGAATCCAGGCAATCATGCGAATAATATTAGAAGTCAAAAAAGGAACAGTACAGATTAAAAACCAAATTGTCTGCCATTGGGGACTTTTAACTTCAAATGCTAAAAAATAAGCGACGGGATAGCTAATTAGCAAACAAATTAACCAAACGATTCCGGCAAATTTAAAAGTATTGAGGTAAGTAGACAGATAAACTTGAGAAGTAAAGATTCCCAGGTAGTTACTAAAAGTAAAACCAGGAGTCATGGAAAAGCCGTTAAAATTCCAAAAACTGATAACTGCGATCGCAATAATTGGAATGACTAAAAACAAGATAAAAATTAAAGTTTGTGGGGTTACTAATAAGTAAGTAGATAAATTTTTGTTCGACATAAGCTTTTAAAAAATTAAATTGGAGGCAAAAGGCAGCAGGAAGGAGGAGGGAATTGGCGAAGGAAGCTCAACCCCCTCCTGAATTTTTAGAATGGCAGTGTAACGTTGACTTTTTCTATTACGCCACGATAAATTCTGTCCATTTATAGACCAGATATACCTGTTCCTCCATAAAGGAGTTCCAGCAAACAATATTACTAACCCGATCTCGAAAAGAACCGCCATTTCTTACTGCACCTTTAGATTCGATTTTTTCTCCATAAGGATCAACGATAGGAATACCAGCAGGTTTACCTTCGTACCAATAGTCCCACTCTTCTGGTTTCATGTACTTTCTGGCATTTTCAGGGGTAGAACTGTAGTATCCCTGCCGACTTAAAAACCCACCAATCCAGCCATCAACAACCCAGTTAAGATACTCATAAGCTGCATCCAGTTCGATACCAGAAAGGTTTTTGGACAGCCCCAAACCACCACCCCAACCGCGATAGCCTTCTTTTAATGGTGCATAGATACAGGGTAATCCTCTTGCCTTGACTGCTGTAACAGCAGGTGACCACATCGACTGAATTACTACTTCTCCCGATGCCATGAAGTTAACCGACTCATCAAAGGTTTTCCAAAATGCTCGAAAATGACCGTCTCGTTTGCGATCAATTAAGATTTGAGTTACTTTGTCCAGTTCTTCTTTGGTCATGTTGCCTTTGTCGCCAAAGGTCATCAATCCTTTAGCTTCCATCACCATAGCTGCATCCATGATTCCAATGGAAGGAATATCCAATAAAGATGTTCTCCCCTGAAATTCAGGATTGAATAACTCTGCCCAAGACTCGATTTTTCTACCCACTAGATCGGGACGATATCCCAAAGTATCTGCCCCATATTGATAGGGGATCATGGTCGTCCAGTTAGTCGGTTCTGAAGAAAACTCGGTTGAATTTTGATCTTTAACAAACAATACTTTGCGGGGTGCTGTTCCCTGGGAAGTATTTACCTTCGCTCCTGGATACAATTTTCCTGTGGTAAAAATTGGCGTAATTTTATCGAATTGTTTAATCCGACTTACATCAATCGCTTGCAGATTGCCGGAAGGAAAGACTAAAGGTAGAGCAAAGAATTCTCCATCAAAGATATCGTATTGTTTGGGCTGAGAGATGCCAATTTGGATTACCTCAGCAGTACTGAGGGCTCGCATTTGCAACTTAAAACCCAAGTCTTTTTCGGCGCGATTGCGAATGTCGTTATTTTGAGCAGCCCCCGTTCCCACAAAACGTAAAGTAACGTCTTTAATTTTGTTAGTAATCACGGTAGGGCTTTTAGTGGCAGTTTTTTGTTTACCAGAACAACTAATTGCTGCCATACTTGTAGCTGTTGCTGCCAATCCTGTTTTTAGGAGTTTGCGTCGATTAATCATATAATTAGGGTTTGCTGAAAAAGTTTTTTGGCGAGGTTCAGAAGTCAGAAGTCAGAAGTCAGAAGTCAGAAGTCAGAAGTCAGAATAATCTAGACAATCTCAAAGTGTATGGGTTTTGAAGGTAAAGAAGCTTATTTCTTGCACTTTATCAACT
>JASJDB010000345.1 GCA_030065315.1 Xenococcaceae cyanobacterium MO_167.B52
GCGGTTTGAGACTTGCAACTATCCTCTACGCAGAAGCGAGATATCTCGTCCTCCATGTGTTGTAAGTTAAAAATTTAATGTCTTTTGGGTTGGCAAATTGGGTCAACCTTTTTCCTGTTTCTAGGCAATGAAGGCTAATAACCTTTCTCTTTGGTTCTTTTTTGGTTGGTTTAACCATCTCCCCTCCTATGTAAGTCAATCCCCATTTAGGGTGCTTGACTATCGAACCCCGCTTAAATCTAGCAGACATTGTACCTCCGTACCGAGAACGAATATGTCCTGGCGCGTGTTCCAATCTGTGTAATTGGCGACGATGAAATCTCAGTGGAGTGACAATCAATAAATCTTGATTACTAGGCTTAGTCGCTCCACCGACAGCAGAATATGCCAGAGTAAAGCTATCTACACAATGAGCCGAAAATACTTCCGCCATTTTGTTTTGGCTTTTCTTTAATCCTAGTTGTTTTCTCAACTCAGCAGTTTTATGACCTTGGAGCAGTTTTAATGGTGCTAATTTTTGCAATTGAAAATAAAACCATTCTTTGCCTACCTGAAGTGGAGAAAAGGTCTTACCCCATTTACTACCCCAAGTAGTAGCTTTAATGTCTTCCACTACGAAAACTGTAATTGGATAGATTTTACTCAACCAATTAGCTATTCTGAGCTTCCACTGCCAACGAGATTTAGTGCTAGGGGCTAATCTGATTTTGTTGACTAGCCTATTCCACCTTGGCTGGCGACATGGAGTTTTTCGATAACGTCTTGACCGACGCATTTCGCGCCTAGTCTTTACGTGCTTTTTTACCCAATCAATAGCTTTGGTCTGAATATTCAAGTATTGATATTTGGCACTACTGATTGTATATCCTTCCATCTTTGAGCCTGGATCGATACCACAGGCTACAGGTTGATAGTTTCTGGCACTAGGTTCTACATTTAAACGAATGCAAAATATTCCTTTCTGCCAAAATGGAGTGGCTTTACCGTTTTTAATCCACCTATCCGCTCTGGCAGCAGAGGTAGGCATTAGCGGTACTTGATTGGAATCTACTACTGGTACTTTTTGTTGCATTTGGCTATAAACCTACGGGCGACATAAACATCTGAGGAAACCTCAGATGACGCGCCCTTGAATATATACATCCCTTCGCTACTGGCTTACACAGAGGATACGGACTAGGGAAGCATCTGTATCGTGCTTCAAGCTGCCACGCTTAGTTAGCTCAGTTTAATTAGCTAGACACTCGTTTAACTTCCGCGACTCCGATTGGCGACCCGAAGGTAGTCCTTTAGGGCTTTCGGTCTTGGTCAAGCCCACATCCCTTTAGGGTGTGGGTGTGTGACTGATTCTGAATGATTTAATGGTTTTTTTAGTTTAACAGAAAGGTTACTGTGTACCTAGGCAAAATTATTGACACATTTTTTTCTCTGTTCCCAAGCCCTTCGGGATCCTTTAGGACTTCTGACCTCTGACTTCTGACTTCGTGAACTATTACCTATCACTACAGAGGTTTAGCTATCCTCAGAATTGAATTGTTCAAATAGCTCCTTTAATTCCCTTGGGGTGATGTTCAAGATAGTAGCAGCTTCAGCAAGAAAACTCTCATCCTGGATTTGCCGATACAAAGAAGCAAGATTTCCGACGCTTCTTTCTAAATTGTTTTGATCCTGAAACTCAGCAAAAATAGCTAATGCTTGAAGTAAGTTAGTTTTAGCCGATTCAAAATCACCTAACTCTTGAGCTAGTAAGCCCAATTGACCGTAGGTGCGGGCTTGAGAGTAGCGATCGCCGTATTCAATCTTGATCGCCAGGGCTTGTTGGTAATAGGCCTCGGCCTGCTGGAATTGACTTAACTCTTCGGCGACCATGCCCAACTGGTGGTAGGTGCTGGCTTGAGGTAAGCGATCGCCGTATTCAATATAGATCTCCAGGGCTTGTTGGTAATAGGATTGAGCCTGCTGGTATTGCCTTAACTCAACAGCGACCATGCCCAACTGGTGGTAGGTGGTTGCTTGCTTGTAGCGATCGCCGTATTCAATCTTGATTTCCAGGGCTTGTTGGTAATAGGATTCTGCCTGCTGGTATTGCCTTAACTCTTGGGCGACCATGCCTAACTGGTGGTAGGTGTGGGCTTGGGAGTAGCTATCGCCGTATTCAATCCAAAGAGCCAGTGCTTGTTGGTAATATTCCTGTGCCTGCTGGTATTGCCTTAACTGTTGGGCGACTATGCCCAACTCGTGGTAGGTGGTTGCTTGCTTGTAGCGATCACCGTATTCAATCTGAATCTCCAGGGCTTGTTGGTAATATTTCTGTGCCTGCTGATATTGCCTTAACTTTTGGGCGACCATCCCCAACTGGTGGTAGGTTATGGCTTGAGAGTAGCGATCTCCGTATTCAATCCAAAGAGCCAGTGCTTGTTGGTAATATTCCTGTGCCTGCTGGTATTGCCTTAACTTATAGGTGACATTGCCCAAATTGTGGTAGGTAGTAGCAAGGTATGACTGCTTTTGACTCTCTTTAATGCTTTGCATTTGGGGAATGAGGGTCAGGCTTTCTTGATAGATTTCTTGGGCAGTCTTATAATCTCTCTTTTTCCCATAACAAGTAGCTAAATTACCTGAGATGGGAATAATATCCTGTTCCCAAGCTGAGGCGCGTTGCTCTGGTGTGTAGGCAGATAGAGTATCGTAGACTGCCTTGTTTAATTGCAGTTGCCGTGAGCGATTGCTGGTTACATCTAGATATTTATCTAAACAATTCCAGATGTCACAAACACTTTGCTGTTGCTCCAGACAAATTTGTAATGCCTGATAGAGGTTTTCATATTCCCACTTCACGAAGGCAATGCCCAAGTTCCTCTCTTCTGCTATTTTTGATTCCATGAACTGGAAATAAGACCTGGCTAACTCTTGATAGTGGTTTTTAAACCCTTCTCTTAAGGCTTGACGGGTAAGTTCATCTTTTTCTTTAAGCTTGGTTTGCAGGAAATAGGGCAGTACTGGTTGGATGGTTAACAATTGGGGATAATCTGTATCCATCGGAGCCAGTAAACCCCAGTTGGTCGCTTCTGCTACTGCTGACCCTAGTTGCTCTAGGTCGTATTCTTGAAATGGCTCTAGCTTGACTAATGCTTCGGCATATTCAGGGATATTGCCCCTGAAAATAAAACCTCTAAAGGGAGCCAGGCAGAGCAATAATTTTTGAGCTTGGGGGGATAAATTGCTGTGGGAGTAATCGATACATTTGATAATGTTGTTGGTCTTGTCTTCTCCTCCTGGGTCAATCTCTGCTGCTTCTAGCTGCTCTAATATTTCCTGGGGTGATTGGTGTTTGAGGTTACTGAACACTACTTCCATCGCCAGAGGATACCCTGCGAGTAGTTTCATCAATCTGAGAAACTGCTCGTCTTCCCTTATTTGGGGGATTCTCTTTGCTGCTACCTGACTTTTTAGGATCTTCTCAGCTAGTACAGAACGAGCTTGGGGGTCTAGTCCTCGTAACTGATAGCTATTATCTTTAAAGGTAGTAGCTTGTAACCATTCTCCTCCACTGCGAGAACCTAAGACTATTTTGGTGTTTCCTTTGACTAATTTTGCCAGAAAATCCCTAATTAATTCTCTTTCTGTTTCCTCTAGCGTATTTTGAATCGCTAAGGGTTGTCCTGTTACTGACTCTAAGTTATCTAGGATGATGGTATAAGATTCTGCCCTTAATTTAGCAACTAACTTCATGGTTCGAGCTCTGGGATTCATTGCCTGAAAGTTGGCAAATTCAAACCTTTTGTATAACTGCTTGCCAATCTCAAAAGTAATCTGTTCTAAAGTCCAGGCTCTCTCATCGTAGCCGAAGTAGAATACATTTTGAGTAAAGTTAGTAGTCTGCCACCATTCCCGCAGGTAGTTTAACAGGGTAGTTTTTCCCGTTCCTCCCATCCCCCTTAATAACAGGATATTATGCTTCAGTAGGGCTTTTTCGATATAGAGAATATCTAAATCTCTGCCGATAAATCCATAGGCTGGTGGGGTGAATTGATATTTACTATCAATACTGTCATAATAGGCTTCTTCTTCTTCAGGAGTAAAATCTCTTAAATTCAGTTTCACTTCCTGATTGAAATAGACTACTGGTAACATCCAATCTTCTAAATCGATGGTGAAGTTGTAATTAGCTTGTCTGGTTTTACGATTCCAGAGTTCTCTTCTACCGAGAAGTATTGCTTGATTAAAATCAGAACTTTCAAACAGATGAGAATATACTTGTTCCATCAGGATTCGGGCAGCAGTTACTGTTACCGAATAGCCCATTGCTACTACCATGTCCATTCCTGCCGTCATCAGACGACTACCTAAGCTAGTTTCCCGACTATCTTCTGTTTCCTCTTTTCCTCCTTTATCAAGGGGGGTTAGGGGGGATTGAAGCTGTTTGCCTGATTGACAAGCATTCAGGATACATACTGGGATGCCTTTGCCCGTGAGTAAAGCTGCTAATTCTTCCGCTTTTACTGGGTCAGCTTCACCTTTAGTTTCTCCTTCTAGAAAAATAAAGGCTTCTACTCCTTCATAGGGCTGAATATCGTTGCGACCAAATCTTTGTTGATAGATATAGCGATTGTTTTGGATTCCTGCTTCGATATGTTCGTACTCCATTAAAGAGCCATGAGTATCGAAGTGAACAATGTGATAGTAGCCATTGCCTTTGGCGGTAAGATGTCTATCTAATGCTTCATAGGTTCCTGGACGTAAGAGGTCGATATTGACTTTGAGTTCAGCATTGCGAATAGCTTCGACTAGGGGACGAGAAATGGTTCTGTATCCCACATCTTCATCCCCGTTGGGTCTGGCAATCACTACCAACAGGTTAATGGTGGGAGAAGTTTTGACTTCAGCTTTGACTGGTGCTGGCTGAATATTTTTTCTGATTACAATACAGTCTACTGCTAGGGGTCTGGGTAAATCTGGGTCTTGTAGAGCTTCCCAGTGTAGAGATTGGAAATCAGGGGTTTTACTTTCGATCTGGATTTGGATTTGACTTAAATCCCCTCGGCACTGTTGATATTGACTATAGGCGTTAATATCTGCTTGAAATACTTGTTTAAATAATTTTTGTCCATAGGTTTTGACACTAGCTTTTGCTTCTTCGGCTCTGACCTGATTTAAGTGAGGTTGATTTAACCAGTCCTCGAAATACCATGAAAGTAGTTGTTCGTCGTATTCTTCAAAGGGATTAGTAATGCTTATGGGATAGTTATCTCTTCCTTCTAAGATTAATTCAGCTTCAAATCCTTCAGCTGTTTGACTTTTTTCCCGAATGGTAATCAAGGTCATGGTATATTTTTGATATTGATCTAATTTGACTTCGGAGTTCAGTGATTAACTTCTTATAATAATAAGCTATCTTAAGCTAGCTAGAACAACGATTCATACGAAATCCTGTTTAGATACAACACTTTAAAATTGCGAGAAGTCAGAAGTCAGAAGTCAGAAGTCAGAAAGGTTTAAGCTAATTTTACGCTTTAAACTAAAAGTATACTTTGGTAAGCGGATTTAGTATAAATCATTGAGTTAACCTTAAGAAATTTTTAGCAGTAACTGGTAAAAAAACAGCACAAGCGGTCAATTTTTAAAACGAGAATTAATCTAAATAAAGAGGAATATAGCCGATAAATTTATTATTTGTATTTATTTCTTTTCTGGATGTTCTTGTTCTTTAGACATGGTACTAGAGTGATTAATTGTATCAATCATTTGATATAAGCGACCCAAACTTTTTTGATTAAAATAAAGCACCAATCGAGGAAATTTTTCTGTTTCATCACCTTTTTCTTGGGGTAATGCCTTACTTTTTTTAATAGTACCTTTGCTTAAAATATCCCTAAACTCATCATTAAGCTGTGCTACAACTGCATCTGAAATTTCGCAGTTAAGACGGATGACAAATTGGTCTTTTACATAGCGACTAGAGTGATAAACTCGATAAAAATTGCAAACAGCTTCGCAAGCACTGTCTAAGTTATCGGTAATAGTGTAAATACTAGGATCATCCCCACTAACTAAACCCCTAGCTACTAAATGTTGACACACATACTGATTCCAATTGTGCCAATAGTCTCCTCCTGGTTTATCAATTAATACCAGAGGAGCTGGTCCATATTTGCCAGTTTGGCAAAGGGTAAGAGTTTCAAAAGCTTCATCTTGGGTGCCAAAACCTCCAGGGAAAAGAGCTATAGCGTCACTTTCTCTCAGAAAAAACAATTTACGAACAAAGAAATACTTAAAACGAATTAATTTTTCATCCCCATCAATTGCCTCATTGACACTCTGCTCAAAGGGTAATTGGATATTCAAGCCAAAAGAATTTTCCCTTCCTGCACCTTCATTCCCTGCTTGCATAATACCCCCTCCAGCCCCCGTAATCACCATAAACCCCAGTTGAGTAATACGTTTAGCAAACTTAACTGCCATTTGATATTCAGGAGTGCTAGAAGCAATTCTGGCTGAACCGAATATGGATATTTTTCGGATATGACGATAGGCATCAAAACCTTGAAACCCTTTTTCTAAATCTTCTAGGGTGGCGGTTAAAATTTTCCAGTCCAGACGCTCAATCGATTCTTCACTAATTCTTAGAAGTACTCCCAAAGCTCTTGCGATTAATTTACTATGCTTGTGAGCTTCAAGATGGGGAACTAATTCAGCAATTTTGTCAGGAAAATGGGAAGTCATACTAAATCCGCTTACCAAAGTATACTTTTAGTTTAAAGCGTAGAATTAGCTTAAACCTTTCTGAATTGACCGATAGGGAATGACCGAAGGGAATACTTTAGTGCCTTTAGGGCTAA
>JASJDB010000007.1 GCA_030065315.1 Xenococcaceae cyanobacterium MO_167.B52
GCTCTGGATTTTCAGCAGTGGGATTACGTCGCCAAAAACGATTTTTTTCTTGTCCTTGAATTATCCCCACCACGCCCCAAGCAGCGTGATTATGAATCGGAGAAGTATGATTAGGCAGCCAAGCTACAGTTTGAATAGTTATGGGGTAATTAGGCTCTTGATAGAGAGTTTTTACTGACCAACCTACATCGGGAGATGGATTATCATACTCTAGTTGTAACCAATAGGAACTATTTAATAATTTTCTTACGAGAGGACAAATAGCTTTAATCCTGTCATAATCATCAGCAATATTGTCCAAGATATCTTCAAGATCTGTCAGAAAACGATAAAGCCTGTAGGGTTTGTCTAAGATATTTTCTTCTGGATAATATTCTTCATAAGAACTATTGTTCTGAACCAGCCAGTCTTGACATTCTGAAGTTTCATTTTCCTCAGCATCTAGTAATTCTTTAATAACATCAAACATAATTTTAATTAACAATTAGAGGATAATCAGGAGTAGGATTCAAAGGACAACTAATCCAATATTTTCCAGGACGAAGAGTGACACGATAATCTTTCGTAACGCCTTTTTCTAACCCACCACCACTAACGCTAGGAAGAGTAGCTCGATTTGCACCTTGTCCTCTGAGATAAAATCCCAGTTCATAAGGAACATCTTGATTACTTACTTGAAACACATATTCTCCTGCAGGCAGGGATAAGGGTTTAAAAGTTGATTCTCTAGAGGCAAGACTATCTTGATTTATTTGACGACAATCTTCAGCTTTAGTGGGAGTGAATTGATAATCTTGGCTTTCGGTTTCGACAAATTGACATCCTGTTTGAGTGAGGGGAATAGTTTTTACTTCTGTTGACTGGGATTCGGACGAATTAGGGGAGCAAGATACAGCCATCATACTTATGAGGGCAATAATGGATAATTTGCTGTTGGTGGTAATCATATTTTTAAGTTTTGATCAAAATTGAGTTGAAGATAGTCATTGTTTTCTAAGTTTTGGCATTATTTTAAGTATCCCCATATAAAATGAATTTTTCCTGAAATAATGAGAAACTTAATTCTTATTTTTTCTCTAGAGAATTCTCAGATAGTTTTCAGGTTAGTTAAGTTAAATGGGGTCAGACATTTGAACAAACTAAATATCTAATTTTAAGCTTAATCATGAAAGTAAAATACATCGCCAGTTTTGCTATGATCTCTATTCTTTCCTTGGGATTAGTTAGTTGCTTCTCTGGTACTTCTGTAGATGGTGGTTCAGAAAAAACAACCATTGAAGATCCCTGTGCTGGTGCTAAAGATCCCTGTGCTGGTGCCGAAGATCCTTGCGCTGGTGTTAAAGATCCTTGTGCTGGTGCTAAAGATCCTTGTGCTGGTGCTAAAGATCCTTGTGCTGGTGCCAAAAAGTAAACTTTACTGTCTTAAATTGTTAATCATCTAATTAATTTACATAATATTTTCATATTCTGGGTAGGCAGACTTTGCTTGTCTAGCAACAGGCTCACATTTGTCAGCAAATAAAATAAATTAAGTCAGAATCTAGAATATGTGCTGAAAATTCTCCTAAGTACCCAAGCTACCTTGCTCCCTACCTGCCTTAATCCAGAATAAAACAACAATGCCCCTTGTGTTCCTCTCAAACATCTATCTGTAGTGGGATAAAAGAGAAATTGCATTACGCTGAGATCAGGTTAATAATTGTCATATATACGGTTTTTACTAACTAAAACGGCGTTTCTTCCCAATACATTTACTTTTTTAGTGCGATAATGGAAGTGTGATATAACAAGGACGACTAGATTTAACTAGAAAGTGTCCACCTTCAAGGAGGCAAAATAATGAAACTCCAACTTCTAACCATCTTAGGAATCCTGGCGTCTTTAGTCAGTTTCAACCCCGTCAGAGCAGAAAATCCTGCACAAGTAAAACAACTGCTAGAAACTGGAGAATGCTATCAGTGTGATCTTTCAGGAGCAGATTTAAGAGAAGCTCATTTAATCGGAGCAGATTTGCGAGAAGCTAATCTCGAAGGTGCTAATCTTCTTGGTGCTAATCTCGAAGGGGCAGATTTAACTGGTGCTAACTTAGAAGGTGCTAACTTTACTGCTGCTTTTTTGACCAATGCTAGTTTCATTAAAGCAGATCTAGATGGGGTAAACTTTACTGCTGCGACAATCATTGATGCAGATGTATCTGGTGCATCCATGATTGGAATAGACCTTACTAACGCTACAGTCTACAACACTGGTATTGCTATTGGTGGTGGAGAATAATAAAGACAAAAGTGCAATGAGTGATCACATTTTTAAAGTTATAGAGTTTCTAACAGTTTGCCAGGAGCAAGAATCCCAAAAACGTCAACTTTTAATTAGGATAAGTTGGCGTTTTTGAATTAATTGTTTACTAATACATTACAGCTTGTTCTAGTTGGTAAAAGCAATAAATATCAAATTACTTTAGATACGTTGCACATTAATTTCTATTGCCCTCATTGTTATGTGAAGTGCTCCTTTAAGTTTAGGACTCCCTATCAGTCATAATCACCTAAATTTAAAGGGAAATGATCTAAATTCCTCTTCTAATAAATGCCAAATAAAACATAACGCGCCATGTTATTTTTGCTAAAATTCAGTTAGGATTTGCTTAAGAAAGCTTTCTCCATCAACAGGCGGTGTACTTTCTGAAGCAGCAAGAGCAGCATCTATTTTGACTTTAATATCTTTTACCCATTCTGCATTGGAACGGTCATATTCATCTAACACTTTTACTGCAGTCGCTAATAGCTCGTTGATATTGCGATATTGTCCAGATCGTAATTTAGTCTTGATAAACTCTTCCTGTTCTTGTGTCAAATTGATATTCATCTGATTAAATATTTTGCGTAATTCCTGCTCTATTTAAAATTTCTGGAATTAAATCTTCTCGCTTCACTGCCATTAAGTGAACTCCCTGGCAGATATCTTGTGCTAACTTAACTTGCTCTGATGCAATATTAATCCCTTCTTGTAATGGTTCTTTTGCTTGGGCTAAACGCTCAATAATACTGTCAGGAATATTAACTCCTGGAACATAGCGATTGATAAACTGAGCATTTTTAGCAGATTTTAGTAAAAAGATACCTGCAAGAATAGGCTTATTGCTCACTGAGGCTATTTGGTGCATAAACTTATCTAGTTTTTCAAAATCTGTGATCATTTGACTTTGAAAAAATTGCGCTCCTGCTACTATTTTCCGCTCAAAACGACTTTGCAAACCTGACCAACTTGGAGATTGGGGATCTACAGCAGCACCAGCAAACAAGTTTAAAGGCTCATCAGGAAGTTTTTTATCATTAAAATCGATTCCCTGATTGAGTTTTTCAATTACTTTTAACAGTCGGACAGATTCCAACTCAAACACAGACTTAGCTTTTTTATGATCTCCTGCTTTTACAGGATCCCCTGTCAGAGCTAGAATATTACGGATTCCTAAAGCGTGAGCGCCCATTAAATCCCCTTGTAATCCAATGGCATTGCGATCTCGACACGCTATCTGACATACTGGCTCTATACCATGTTGTAATAAAATGGTTGATGCAGGTAAAGAAGACATTCGCAGCACCGCGCGACTACCATCAGTAACATTTACAGCATGAACTCGATCCTTAAGTAATTCTGCCATTTCTAGCATCCGTTTGGGGTTTCCCCCTTTGGGGGGAGCAACCTCTGCTGTAATTAAAAACTCTTTATTGGCAACGGCACTACGAAAACGACTTTTAACATTTAACATTGAGCATTTAACATTTAACATTTAACATTTAATTATCAACTGTTAAAAAGCCTAAAGCATTTTGGACTCTAGACAAAGTATTATTAGCAACTTCTGCTGCTTGATCTGCACCATCTTTGAGTAGCGAATTTAGGTAATCCCGATTGTCCATAATTTCTTGATACTTGTCTTGAATTGGTTTTAGAGCCTCTATTGTAGTTTCAGTCAACAAAGGTTTAAACTGTCCCCAACCCATATCCTGGCACTCTGTAGCTACTGCTTCTTTGGTTTTGCCAGATAGTAATTGATAGAGAGTCAGTAAATTATTGCATTCTGGACGCTCTGGATCATCGAAAGTTAATCCCTTGACAGGATCGGTTTTACATTTTTTGATTTTCCTTTTAATCTCATCAGGAGAGTCTAGCAAACTAATACGACTTAACTCTGAAGGATCAGATTTTGACATTTTTTTGGTTCCATCCGTTAAACTCATAACCCTAGCACCTTGCTTTCTAATCATAGGTTCAGGTAGCTTCAGAATAGGTTGCTTTTTCTTACCAAACTTATCATTAATTCTTACGGCAATATCACGAGTTAGTTCTAAATGTTGCTTTTGGTCTTCTCCTACTGGTACTTTATCTGCATCATAGAGTAGGATATCTGCTGCCATCAATACGGGATAGTCTAGTAATCCTACACTGACGTTTTCTCCTTGCTTGACTGCCTTTTCCTTAAACTGAATCATTCTCTCTAACCAATTTAGGGGGGTAATGCAGTTGAGCAACCAAGTTAATTCACTATGAGCTTTGACGTGGGATTGAACAAAAATTGTCGAACAATCTAAATCAATACCACAGGCTAAATATAAAGCACCCATCTTCAGGGTATTATCTGCTAATTCTTTAGGATTGTGGGGAACAGTTATAGCGTGTAAATCCACTACACAGAAAAAATTATCATATTCTTGCTGTATCTCTACCCAGTTACGGATTGCTCCTAAATAATTGCCTAAATGTAAGTTTCCTGTTGGTTGTACTCCAGATAAAACTCGCTGTTTGCTCATTATGCTTGTAAATTGGTTTGGTTTTAAAAGGTTGAGAGATTTTCCACAACTAATAAGTATTACTTGACACTCTCTGCCCTAAAGTAGCAGAGATTCTTTATAAGAAATTGAACGCAGTTCAATTTTACCCATACTTACCTACTTTTATTTTTACTACTTGTAGTTAGCTATGTTGTTCAATTTCGTTTCACTCGTTTTGAAAGCTTTGTCTGCAAAGGCTAGATCTGGAGTGGATAACACCGAGTTTGGGTTTTCCCTCAACTACCTTTTAACCAGAACGTCCATGTCCATATACAGGGAGTCTCACCCACAATTCAAAACTCATCGTGACCAACGGTCAGAGTAGCCCTAAAGGATTCGCTTCGCATCACGCGAAAGTGCGGTCTTGGGGGTTTCCCCCATGTCCTAAAGGATACACCTTCGGATAAGCAACTTTCGTAAGAAGGCTCCGTCGTTTCACGGCGGAGTAATCTCTGACTTATTAAGTGAGCGTAGTTTACCATATTTCACTGACAGTTAAAGCTGTCTAATTGTTTTTCCTCCCTGTGAATCACCCAGCACGGTTTCCACACTGCGTATCATCATGAATTCAGAAAAAACATTTCATACAGGAGTTGGCAAAATTGGGATTGAAATGAAGATGAAGAAAAAAGTAAATTTCAGCAGGCATAAATAACTGCAAAATCTTGGGAACTAAGGGTTAATTAGAATTAGACTCTACTTCACAAGCACCAATACTGACCCAAGTACTCGAACCATCTGACCAATGCTCTTTTTTCCAGATCGGTGCATTATGTTTGAGAGTATCTATAGCATATTGACAAGCTGCAAAAGCTTCTCCTCGATGGGGACAACCTACAGCTACTAAAACACTAATGTCCCCAATATATAAGTGTCCAATACGATGATGAATTACGACTCGGTTAACATCTTGCCATTTACTCCGAATTTGTTGGGCAATCTGGCGAAAAACTGCGATCGCCATTGGTTCATAAGCCTGATATTCCAAAGATTTAACAGGTTTTCCTTCGGTTTGATTTCTGACTGTACCACTCATTAAAACTATTGCCCCATTAGCAGGATCATCAGCCAGAGAATATATTTCCCTTAAAGACAGAGGCGCAAAAGTGATAGCAAAACTATCTAGTTGATTATCAATGATAAGAGGATGACTCATGGTTAATTAACGATCATGATAGGCTGTGAGATATTTAACTATTGTTAAATATAAAAATCATAATTTAGTGGATAGTATTTGGTGAACATCAAAAAAGTTTTTTTTATCGCTTACATAGGAATAATCATTTCTTGGTTGAATCTGCCAGTTAAAGCTCAAGAGGCTAATCAAAAAGAACTTGATATCCCTGAAGAGATTATTAACGATAGCCCTGTACTACAACGCTGGTTAAAAGAAACTCCCAATGTATTTGAGGATATTCGTCACGATCCAAGCTTTAGTACTCGTTTGAAATTTGGCTTTTCTCTGTTTCCTTCTAATGATGATGCTGTAGGTATCAACATCGCTCTAGAAGATGTTTTCCTTGCTAAGACTGGTTTAACCCTGAGTACGGATTACTATACAAGTTTTAATGGGGAGCGCCTTTCCGTTGGGGCAAATTTGCACTATTTTTTACTTCCACTGGGAAACCATATTAATTTTGCCCCTCTAATTGGTTATCGCTATGTTCAAAGTGGTGATTACTCTACTGATGGAGTTAATTTAGGAATAAGGTTAATGTTGGCACTATCTCGTACTGGTGCTGCAGATATTTCGTTAGCTCAAAGTTTTGTGGCTCCTGGTAGCAAAAATGAAGTTGGAATAACTTCTCTATCCGTAGGTTATGCTTTTACTTCTCATCTCCGTTTTTCTACTGATATTGAATTACAGAATTCTAAAGCTAATAAAGATAACCGTTTTAGCATCAATTTAGAGCTATTACTTTAAATGTCACGAGGTAATAAATTACTGGTTCATTAAAACTTTTCATAAGTCTCTAATTGTCTTAGGTTTTAGATAAGTAACTCAGGACAAAGGACAAAAAACTAATCTGACTACCGATCTCATATCTATTAGATTAAAATAGGAACGAACATAATTATTCTCTATCAATTTAAATATCATAATCTTAAAATCAAACTATATCATCGATAAAACTGCTCATAATCCGATGGAATTTGCTATTTTTGTACTATTGCTGTCCACTGACTAAATTAGTGAACTAGTTTTTAAACTAGTATATGTCTGAATGAGCAAGAGTCCATAAAGTTTTCAAGCTATCTTAGAGTTTAAAATTTCTAATCGAACTAAAAAAGCTAAAAACTATAATTTAGTTACAGCAAAATGACAAATAAAAAATCTAAGCTATCCCTCGTAAAATTTAATAAAGCCGGTTTATCTAAAGGAAGACATATTCTAATTGTTGAATCTTTTGAATCAAGACGAGCAGTAGCTCTAAACACTACAGTTTTCTCAATTGGTCGTCATCCTAATAATTCCCTAGTTTTAACTAGCAATATGGTATCTCGTCATCATGCGACGGTTGCCTGGTTAAAATATAGTGAAAAATCCAGTAATTCCCAGAGAAATGATTATTGCTATTGGATTATCGATGGAAAAGGCAAAAGAAAAAGAAGTCGTAATGGCATATCTATCAATGGAGAAAAAAAGTCACTTCATCGCTTAAAGTCGGGAGATTTGATCACAATTGGTAAGGAAATTAAAATTACTTACAATTATCTTTCTTATACTTCTGAAACCCGCGACTTTATCCAATATTGTGATAGTGAAAAACCCCAATATTATTCTCCAAAAGATGATAGCAGCCACACAGATACTATGGTGATCAATCATATTATGACTGCTGATCGTCCTGATTAATTCCCATGGAATGAAAATCGAGCTTGGAGAAATGCCAAACCCCTTTCACTCCAACTGAAAATTAAATTATTATCTCTGGCGTTACCCAAGGGACTGTAAATATTAAACAATTATTAAATTAAGTTAGAGGAACTTTTAGTGGAACTGAATTATCTGCTAAATCTTGAAACAGAGGAGTACTCAGATAACGTTCTCCAAAACTAGGTTGTATCGCTACAATTAATTTTCCTGCATTTTCTGGTCGTTGTCCGACTTTTATTGCAGCATATAAAGCAGCACCAGAGGAAATTCCTGATAAAATTCCTTCTTCTCTGGCTAGACGACGGCTATAATTAAAAGCCTCGTCGTTGGTTACTTGTATCACTTCATCAACTAATTCAACTTTCATGACTTCAGGAACAAAACCTGCACCAATTCCTTGAATTTTATGCCCTCCTGGACTACCACCAGATAAAACAGGACTATCTTTTGGTTCTACAGCAATCGCCTTGAATTCTGGTTTCCGTTTTTTGATGACTTCTGCGATCCCTGTAACAGTACCACCAGTACCAACTCCAGCAATTAAAATATCTACTTTTCCTTCTGTATCTCGCCAAATTTCTTCTGCGGTAGTGAGGCGATGAATTTCGGGGTTAGCAGGGTTTTGGAACTGTTGAGGCATATAAGCATCGGGAATATTGGCTACTAGTTCTTCTGCTCGCTGAATAGCTCCTTTCATGCCTGCATTAGCTGGAGTTAATTCTAACTTAGCACCATAGGCTTTTAACATTGCCCTACGTTCAGTACTCATACTTTCGGGCATAGTCAATATTAGCTTATAGCCTTTAGCTGCTGCTGCCATAGCTAGAGCTATACCTGTATTACCAGAGGTAGGTTCAACAATGGTCGTGATTTTAGGAGATATTTTACCTGCTTTCTCCGCAGCATTAATCATATTAACTCCAATACGATCTTTAACGGAAGCAGAAGGATTCATACTCTCTAGCTTAACCACAATTTCTGCTACACAGCCATAAGCCACAGGAATCGAATTAAGACGCACTAGAGGAGTAGTGCCTACAAGTTCTGTAATATTATTGGCAATTTTCATGTTATTTAAAACAGGAGTAGGGTGGGCAAGAACTATGTTTTAAGTATGCTACCAATTATCTCAGGTTACCCTTGCCTCCCTTAACAGGGGGTTAACATTTATACCGTAAAATATTTATAGGCTGCATAGGCTAAAGTTACAACTCCAGTGACAATGGCAGCTTCGTCAACCTCAAACTTAGGGTGATGTAAAGGATAATTCTTGGTTTCAGATTTGCCAATTCCCAGACGAAACATAGAACCATTGGCTTTATCTAAGTAAACTGAAAAGTCTTCTGCACCAAGGGATGGTTCATCAATAATTTTAATTGACTCCCTACCCCAAGCTTCTTGACAAGCAGATTCTAAAATTTTAGTTAAATTCAGGTCATTTTGTACTGAGGGAACTCCTCGACGATAATTTACTTCACACTTTGCGTTATAGGTCTGGCACACACTATTCACCAGATTTTCAATCCATTCAGGTAGATTTTGGTGGGTATCAGGGTGAAGAGATCGCACTGTGCCAGACATTCTGACTTGGTCTGCAATCACGTTAAAAGCTCGACCCCCTTCAATTTTGCCGATACTCAAGACCATAGGGTGTAGGGGATTTTGAGTCCGGCTAATGGCTTGTTGTAGAGTAGTAATTACCTGAGCAGCAATCCAAATTGCATCAATGGCTTGATGGGGACGAGCGCCATGTCCCGATTCTCCTCGAATAATAATTTCTAATTCATCTGCTGCTGCGGTTAAAGCCCCGTAGCGAATTCCAACGGTACGGGCAGGAATCGAAGGAAAGACGTGAACCCCAAAAATTCCATCCACTCCATCCATAACCCCCTCATCTACCATCCATCTTGCTCCTTGAGCAATTTCTTCTGCGGGTTGAAAGATAAAACGAATATTACCTGGTAAGGAATCACTAAGTTGAGATAGGATCATTGCTGTTCCTAGCCCCAGGGTAGTATGAACATCATGACCACAAGCGTGCATTACTCCTGGGTTACAAGAGACAAAATCTAAATTGGTCAGCTCTGTTATGGGTAGAGCATCCATATCAGTCCGAATTGCTAAGGTTTTGCCATCAGAATTATTAAATAGTTCTCCGATTACTCCTGTTTTACCAACAGACTCTTTTACCTGAAGTCCACAAGAGGATAGAACCCCTGCAACATAAGCTGCGGTTTGATACTCTTGTCCACTGAGTTCAGGATGGGCATGAATATGGCGACGAATTTCGATTAATCTAGGGGCAAGATGTTCTGCTAAAGTTTTTATTTCATTGATCATTGATGATTAATATTTACCAGATTTTGATTGCGCAACAAAAAATCTACTTAAACTAGGGTAAAGTTATGCAGACGTAGCACCAAGCGCACTTGTACTACTAAGGATTGTTGAAGTGTTCCTTGATTTACCAAATAACTTCCTTTCCTGGTGAGGACACGTTGCCTGGGGTTTCCCCAGGCACTCGTGATGTCCGTTCGGACTCTGGTTATTTAGCTTGACCTCAACCCTGACTTTCATCTCAAAATAACTATGCCGATGACAACCCTTCAGTTGTTTTGAGATACGTCCCCAATAAGTCCATACGTGCTTAGTATCATCCACTGGCGAGACTAAGGCGTTACAGCCTCTAGGTAAACGCTCTGAAAGCCGAAGACCACGACGGGCTAATACCAATGCTGCGGATGTACCAGAATTTAACCCGTAAAGACTCATGAATTTAACCATGCCAATAAGTGAAGAGTAGGCTGGGTTAACTTCGATTACCTGAATTGCTGATAGTTTAGCTTTGGAATGCACCAGTTCGGCGAACTTAGAATAAGCAAATTGAGATAGCATTTTGGCGTAGGGTTTGCTTCCTTCTCTCAATCTGGCTTTTTTACTGCTGAAGTCTAGTTTTTCGATTACTACAGGACATTCATGGGTTATTGCTCGCGCTAGTATTTGAGCAATTGCCAAACTTAATATATGGGTAATCTGACCTGAAGATTTGTCATCTAGATTAATTGCTATTTGTCCTTTATCTTGAAGATTTCCTTCACTATCGCAATAAGCCCAAGCAATATTATTAACATTTAGATCGATACCAATTGCACCATTGGTTTTACTGGTAATAGTGGGGATATCTGGTAACTCGACATAAGTATGTAAATACCAATTACCATTCTTTCTCACGAATCTATGAGTTACGGGTTTTTCTGTACCATTGCGATAACTTTTACCTCGCTTGTGCCTGCTTGGACTAAGAGCAATATCAATAAATTCTTGTCCGTATCTAAAGCCAATACTTTGAGTGGTAATTTTGCTGCCGTAATCTTTAACTAGACATGGAGGAACTGTAATAACGATCTGCCCTTGTGTGTCTAGCCTACATAGTTGATTGCCACCAGCATAAGTTTTAGAACCTACCATAACAAAGCTGGATGTTCTAGCTGCTTTCCAATCTGCCAGCCATTCTTGATGATTGCCATAGCCATTTTTTTCTAAGTGATGTTGGGCTAAAAATAGCTTTTTCGTGCCAAAGCATAAGTTAATGTTAGAGTCTTTTAACTTCTCTAGCTTCTGTTGTAAGAGGGCTAATCTACGCTTTTTCTGATGAATGATAAAGCGATGCTTCTGTGTAGATTGGTGCAACGAGTGCTTAACCTTAATTCTCTTTTGTTGTGTAGCAATAGACTTCTTGATGCTAGAGATAGTTGATTTTAGTTCCTTGGTTTGAGACTTGCGGAGTTCTCTAATGCTTGAATGTTTACCTTTAAGATCGTGATAAACATTCCGAACTGTAGTGCTATCTACTTGAAACTGACTCTGTAGTCTTTTCTCGATATTAGCTATTTTTTCTCCCGCCAATACTGCCACGTGCATCGGCTTCTCGATGGCTGAGTAGAGATTAACCATTGATTCGAGAAATGGATAAATGTTACTGGGTAATAAAGTCTGATATGTCGGCATACTGAAATTATACACAATTTTACTCATCTAATTGTGCTAATTTCTTTAAGTTTTCTTGAAGTGCTTTAATATGCGGAGCGGTATCCTTTAGGACATTCTTTCTGCTTTTCATTGAATGCAATTTAGCACTAAAGACAGTGATAATCTCTAAAACATCTTTGACTAATTCCTCCTCTGGACTAGAATCTGGGTCTTTGTTGAGTATGACAATTTCTACGCCATAAAGTTCACAAATAGAAAAGACTAATTCTGAGCCAAATCTTAGCAATCTGTCTTTAGTTGTTAGTACCAATCGAGTTGCTTGTCCTTCTACTAAAATCGACAATAATTTGTTCAACCCTTTCTTGCGATAGTTAACTCCAGAACCTATGTCTTTAATAGTTTTACAGTTTTTCCATCCCTTAATTTCGGCATAAGTTTCAAGTACTGCTATTTGTCGGTCTAAGTCTTTAATTTGAGGTCTGGTACTAACACGAGCGTAAAGTATGGTTAGCCCATCATCCTCTTTATCTTTGAGAATATCGGTTAAGTCATACCTTCGATGCCCTCCTTCTGTCCTAGTAGATGTTATTTTGCCTTCTTTTTCCCATCGTCTTAAGGTATCTGTAGATACTCCTAGTAAATATGCTGCTTCCGATATGCTTAACTTGGGCATAATGGATTTTAATAAACTATGCCTAAGTTTACCTAATTATTTATTGTGCAGCACGTAGCCGATCCATGTTAAATGTTGACTGTTCAACACGATGAAACCTTACGGTAGTCTCTGAGGGAATGAGGAAACTTTCCTCACCGAAAGTAGCCCGATCTATTAATGTTACTCTTCTCCAACTATGACTACTGTAATGTTATCAGAGCCACCAGCTTCTTTGGCAGCAATGATCAGTTTTTCCACAGCTTGTTTGTAATCTTCAGATTGGGATAAGCAATTTTGAATTTCTTCATCAGATACTTCTTCTGTGAGTCCATCACTACACATCAAAAGCTGATCTCCTGCCTGTACATCTAGTTCCTGAAGCTCGATATTATATAAGTCTTTACGTCCCAAACATTGAGACAGTACGTGTCGCCAGGGGTGAACTTTGGCTTGCTCTTTACTAATTTCTCCTGAACGCAGAGCCAAACTAACCCAAGTATGATCGTCTGTAACCTGTTCTAATTTGGAATCGCGCCAGCGATATAAGCGGGAATCTCCTACATGAGCGCATAATGGGCGATCGCGAAATATGGTAACTACCACCGTAGTTCCCATATCCCTTCTTTCTGGGTTATTGGACTGATCTTCCAAAATTCCTTGGTTGGCTTTATCAATAGCGTCTTTTAGTAAATTTTCTGAAGGAATATCTAAATTATCCCAATGTTTCTCTAGATGCTCCTGGATGCGTTTTGTAGCGATCCTGCTGGCTTCTTGACCCCCAGCGTGTCCTCCCATCCCGTCTGCTACGATAAAAAAGCGTCCTTGGGACTCGTCAATATAGTAACTGTCTTGATTGACAGTCCTGACAATTCCTGTGTCTGTGAGTCCCGCAAAACAACGTTTCATAAATAACTTAGCCAATATTAATCACAAATACTAAAACATTCTATCTATACGATCCAGACTTTTCCATAATCGGAAAACCGACCAGCCAGGGATCAGGGAAATGGCTCCTGCGATTGCTGCTTCGATTCTATACCCATTGACTAACAGCAAAGTTGCTGAAAGGATCAGAGTACTTAGAATTAAAGTATAATTCGTTCCCAACTGTATTGCACTTAAACGGCGCAATACTCGTTCTGATTCTAGGGAACGAACCCGAACCCGAAGGTCTCCTCTTTCCAGTTTATCTATTGTATCCTCAATTCGTCTAGGCAGACCTAAAGCCGTGCTACTAACTTGAGCAGCCTGTCTACCTAGTTCATCAAATATCGTACCTCTACCGTCGTTGTTATCAGCCATAATTTGCATTGCAAAAGGTTGTGCTACTTCCATAAAGTTGAAGTCTGGGTCTAGACCTTTTCCTACTCCTTCAAGGGTGGAAAAAGCTCGCATGACGAAGGTAAAAGTGGCAGGAAAGCGAAAGGGTTGACCATAAGCTATATCATAAAGATCTTCACTAATAGCGTCTATAGACTGCTCCTCAAAAGGTTTGTCCATAAAATTATCCAGCATATACTGAATAGACCGTCTTACAGGGGTCATATCTCCTGTAGGAACTAAAGCTCCCAAATCAATCAAGGATTCTACTACTATATTAGAATTTTTCTGGGCTATGCCAAAGAGAGTATCCATTAATTTCTCACGGATATTACTCTTGATTTGCCCCATCATACCAAAATCATAAAAGATCAGGGAACCATCTGGACTGACCGCAATATTTCCTGGGTGAGGATCGGCGTGGAAAAAGCCCTTATTCAGCAGTTGATGAAGATAGGCTCTAGCTCCCAATCGAGCTAATAGCTTACGGTCTAATCCTGCTGCTTCAATCGCTTCATAATGACTGATTTTGATACCTGGTACATACTCTAGGGTCAATACCTTGGGGGATGTGTATCGCCAATAGACCCGAGGAACTTTTACCCAGTCTTCTCCACGGAAACTACGGCGAAAAGTATCTGCATTACGACCTTCCCTTAGATAATCTGTTTCTTCCCAGAGAATCCGAGAACATTCACCATAAATTCCCAACCAATCACGGTTTTTGCCCCACTTAGGATGGTTTTGAAAGTAGTAAGCGATTTGTTTTAGGATACCTAAATCAATGGTGAAAAGTTGCTTGAGTCCAGCTCTTTGAACTTTAACTACTACTTCTTCTCCGCTGTGAAGTTGTGCTTTGTGAACCTGTCCTAAACTTGCTGCTGCCAGGGGTATAGGGTCAAATTTAGCAAATAGTTCAACAATGGATTTACCTAAATCTTCTTCGATAATTGCGGATGCTTGTTCATAGGAAAAAGCGGGAACTCGATCTTGTAATTTAGATAGTTCTTCGACATATTCTGAGGAAAATAAATCCGCACGGGTGGAAAATAATTGACCAGCTTTGATAAAAGTAGGACCCAATTCCAGAAGACTTTCTCGAATCCAAATCGCTTGATTTTTACGTCTTTGTGCTAATTTTGCTTCACTATATCCACCACCATAAGTCCACTTGCGATTATTCCGCCATAATTTGAAAGATAGGGCGAAAACAAACAGCCAAATGTCAATACGACGGCGTGTAGCAGAATAGTTTTTACGATTCCAACGATAGGATTTTTTGCCAGGTTCTATTTTTAATAGCGATCGCTGAATTGAGTTGGATTCTAGTAATTTTTTAGGATTAGAGGAGGAGACGGCAGACACGCGTTTTAAAATTAGTATTTGATAAAGTACGATATTGTAAGGTTTTTTTTTGAGTTATGAGTCCCGATATTTTTTAAGCTCTGACCTTAGACTCGCAATCTCGGCTCTAAGTTGGTCTAGCATTTCCTGTAAATCTTCAGTAGGACTATCTGTAGTATATGTATTACTATTAGTAGTTTGGGTCACGGGATTACCACTAGCTGCTGCCTGTTGAGCGCGAATTTGGACCTCTTCCATAAATTGTCTGAGGTTTTCTCTTTGTTCTGCATCAAATTTGCCTACCTCGCTCATGGCGTTGGTGTAGGCATCTTCTAGCTTTTCGCCCAAAACTTCCGCTACGGCTCTCCCCAAAAAAAAGGCATCAACGACAGGATTACTCATAAGTAATGTTTCTTAATAGGTTTCGTAACAAATTATATCTTGTAATTTTGTTCGAGAGTTGTTAATTGTTCTTTAATTAGTATTTTCTTAGTTTTTTGATGACTACTACAACATTAGTCGATTTATTACCAGAAAGAGTAAACACTCAAGAAGAGTTGTGTATAAAATATTAAATCGATCAACTAAAACAAAATTGTTGATGGTTCATTCTAATTGCTCATATTTTCTCCTTGTCTGTCTAGTCTCCCAAGTTACTTATTGTTTAAAAAGAGGATCTTAGAACCATTTATACTCCCCCTTTAGCCCGTCTAATCGAACAATTGCAGCTTTTACCTGGAGTGGGACCAAAAACCGCCCAGAGATTAGCCTTACACTTAATTAAACGCCCAGAAAAAGAAGTACAAGCTCTAGCTCAAGCTTTAATCGATGCTAAGAAACAAGTAGGCTTGTGTAAAATCTGCTATCATCTCTCTGCTGAACCTGTTTGCTCTATCTGTAGCAACCATAATCGCGATCGTACTACGATATGTGTTGTAGCAGATTCCCGTGACGTGATTGCTCTAGAAAAAACCAGGGAATATCGCGGTTTATATCATGTGTTGGGCGGTGTTATTTCCCCTATGGATGGCATTGGTCCAGAACAGTTACATATAGATAGTCTGGTCAGAAGGGTTAGTAAAGAACAAATTAAAGAGATTATTCTGGCAATTGATCCCAGTGTAGAAGGCGAAACTACCACTCTCTACATTGGTCAATTGCTCAAACCTTTCACTAAAGTCACTAGAATCGCTTTTGGTTTACCAATGGGGGGAGATTTGGAATATGCTGATGAGGTTACTCTAGCTAGAGCTTTGGAAGGTAGAAGAGAATTAGATTAAGCTCCTCCCACCTATCAAGTTAGAAAAAGCAAATATAGCGTTTTTCAAACTGATGAAGCATAACCAACAACGTGAGTTCGGAGTTCGTAATTCGCCCTAAAGGATCCCTAAAGGGTAAACCTTCGGATAACCGCTTCGCATAGAGTTATGATTTTTTTAACTAAAGAATCAGGTTTTCAAGGATATAGAATCACCATCCAAACTCGAAAAATTGTATTTTGACGAGCGCGGGGAGGGGGTTTTTGATAATTGTTTTAACTGAGTATCATAGTTAACCTGCTTGGTTTGAAACCCCCTTCCACCCCTGCGGATGTTTCCTTGCGTAGCTCTACCCGAAGGGTCTCCGCTAAGGAACGCGCGAGTTGGCTTCGTCGAACTCACGTATCAACAAGGCAATTCTACAATGAACTATTAACAATCAATAAAATCCCAAGTTTTCATTTACCTCACCAGTACGAAAATTGCCATATACTCACCCTGTCCGAGGGAAACGTTCTATTTGAGCGTAACCACTAAATAAAAGAATTTTCCCGTGAGTTTCTAGACGATTAAGACGTAATTTTACCCCATCTAGGTCGAACCGGTCTAAATCTATCATCTCGTTGAGAATTTGCCCTAGAGCAGTCATTAGCTGTTTAGATATCTCTCGTAAATCTGGAGGGACATTTTCTGCTTGAAATTGAATATTTTCAAACTTAATGCGCTTTCTTTTGGCTACATTAATTGCCGACATGAAGCTAATGGGGATAACTGTATTGCCCCAAGTCGCTTTAGCTAAAAATTTGACTCTATTATCTGGCAAGAGTTGCAACTCTACATCGGCAAAAGAGACTGGCTGTCCCCCAGATATTGCGGTTAAGGCTGGCACAGTGAGATTTTCTAGACGCTTTCTGACCAGTTCCGCATGAAAAGCTTGGTTGAGATCAGTTTCTGTTAGTTTGATTTTTGCGATCGCTTGAGTTGGTTGTTTAAGGGCTATTTTCCCTTGCATTACCGAACTAAAATCAAGAGATACCGCATCAGTCTCAAAGGACATTTCTTCTGTACGGAAATCTCGACGAATTACTAAACCAGTCCCCTCCATCTTAAAGCTGTCTATTGTACCTTGTAGAAGCTTACTGGAAGGATTACAGCGCACTGTAACGTTTACCGAATCGCTACGGGTAAACAGATGGCGAATGGTATTACTTGCGACTTTATTGAGCAGATTTTCTCCCCAATCACCGCCTTTATTGTTATTGAAACCAACGAAGCCACCAAACATAAAGCAAAAAATCCAGGTTAGATTTCTCTATCTTTGTAACAAAATATTAAGAATATCGCAATTAAGTACTATCAGAGGTTCGGTCATTCCTCGTGAGTGCTGACAGATAACACCCAAGACTCTATGAGATGATTAACCTGTTCTGGAACTTCATCGTGGGGACAATGACCAGCCTCAAGATAGTATTCTACCAATTTGGGGTAATGTTGGCGAAATTTTGCGCCCCTTTCTTTGGCATTGATCCAAGGATCCCCTTCTCCCCACAACATCAATAAAGGACATTCCATTTGCTTGAGCAAGGTATCAATTTTTTCTCCTTGAGGACTTTTAAAAACGGAAGCAAATACTTGTGGTGCGCCAGGATCGCAGGATGGACGGTAAATATCTTCTACTAACAAATCTGTCACCGCATTGTGATCTAAATAGACTTGTTTGAGAGTTTTACGAATGATGCTTTTGCGACGCACATACTGAAATAACAAGTAACTAGCCCAAGGTTGTAATAAAATAGAACGACTTATATTACTGATAAGTTTTTTAAAAGAGTTTTGCTGAATTTTTGGCTGACTATCACTAAAAGGACCCGCACTATTGATCAAAATCAAGCCAGCAGCAGATTCAGGTTGTTGGGCTGCTACACACAGACAAGCATAACCACCAAGGGAGTTCCCAGCTAAAACTACTGGCTGACCAATAACTTCGGTAATAAAGTCATGAAGTTGATCTCGCCAAAGACTACCACTGTACTGCAATGGCGGTTTTTGCGATCGCCCGAACCCAAGTAAATCAATTGCCCAAACTTGAAATTTTTTCTGAAGTTGCTCGATATTTTTACGCCAATGATCTGTAGATGCGCCAAAGCCATGAACTAACAGTAAGGTAGGTTTTTGCCCTTGTTCTTCCCCAGCTTGGACATAATGGATGGAATGTCCTCGCCATTGCCAATAGTTCCCAGGAATTGAGGTTGTTAAAGTTGCTTCCATTATCTGTGAAAAAATTAAGTAATATTAAGTTGATTTACTGTACAGTTTATATAAAATCCCAGTATCCTGGCAGTTAAAATAATTAGGTGGATACTTATTCAATAGATTGCAATTATAGGGGGAATAGTAGTGTCTGTAGGAATATCTACAATTAAAGAAAGCTCCACATCTACAGTTCGTAAACCAGCACCGCGATATCGAGTTTTACTCCATAACGATGACTTCAACTCAATGGAATATGTGGTAGAAACTCTAATGAAAACAATAGCAGGAATGACTCAGCCTCAAGCTGTCAGCATTATGATGGAAGCTCACACCAATGGCAAAGCCTTGGTTATTACTTGTGCTTTGGAACACGCTGAGTTTTATTGTGAAACTTTATGCAATCATGGTTTAACTAGTACTATAGAACCAGACGATTAGATAGCAATAAGTCGTAATTGTATAGATCAATCTCTTTAGTCATTAGTAATTGTTCTCCTATTGTTTAGGATTGCTGCTATCAGCCATTTACTAGTTTTTCATCTTATTTAAGAATATAAGGTTTAAATGGAGCTTAAGCGATAAAAAAATTGCAACAGATTAAAAAGCAATCAGTTGTTTGGAGAGTAGGAGCTTTTTTACTTCTACTCTCCATCTTGTGGTTGCCTGTTGCTATACCAGTTTATTTAGTATTTAATAGTGACCCTAATTTAACTACCATCTTGACAATGGGATGGTTATTTATTGCTTTTATTTTGTTACAAATATTTTGGGGTCGCTATGTTTATCAACAGCCCAATATTTTCCAAGACTATGGTTTAATCAGAAACTCTAAAATACTTTTAGAACTATTTTTAGGTTTGGCTATTGGCTACTGTTTTTGTAAGATTCTCTATCTTACGCAATTTTTATTAGGATGGGTTTATATTAAACCTATTTCTGGCAATGCCTTAGTTTTAATTTTGGAAGGATTACTTAGTGCTATAGGAATTGCTTTTGCTGAAGAATTGGTTTTTCGTGGTTGGATATTGACTGAACTAGAAAAAGACTATAGTCAAAAAACTGCTTTGTTCGTCAGTTCAACAATTTTTGCGATCGCTCATTTCCTCAAACCCTTATCAGAAATTATTCGGACTTTTGTGACATTTCCTGCCCTATTTATTTTAGGTTTGACTTTAGTTTGGGCAAAAAGAAGTAAACAAAATCGTTTAGGACTGCCCATAGGTTTACACTGTGGATTAGTGTGGTGCTACTATATCTTGAATGTAGGAGAACAAATAGAATATACAGGGAAAGTTCCATCTTGGATCACAGGAATTGATGGAAATCCTATTGCAGGAATATTGGGTTTAACCTTGCTAACACTATTAGCAATCTCGATCAGAAATATGGCAATCAGAAGTGATTGATAAGAAATATTGAAATACTTGTTGATTGTTAATTGTTAATCGTTCATTGCTTCTCTTGGTTCCCTGCTCCCTATTGCCTATTCCCTTTTCCCTTTCTCACAAATAAAAATCAACTTAATTAAAATCTAAAAAAGAGATTAACGTAAGTAGAAATAATTTCCTGACCCCAAAATAAAGTTACTACCCCGCCCAAAGCTAAAAAAGGTCCAAAGGGCATAGGTTGCTTTTTATTTAATATTCCGAGTAATATTGCTCCACC
Organism: Xenococcaceae cyanobacterium MO_167.B52; assembly: GCA_030065315.1. Taxonomy (GTDB): domain Bacteria; phylum Cyanobacteriota; class Cyanobacteriia; order Cyanobacteriales; family Xenococcaceae; genus JASJCP01. The sequence goes on from JASJDB010000007.1 coordinate 20,197, forward strand.
ACCGATTATCGAACCCAAAGCACAAGCCAACAGACTAGAGAGTAAAACATATTTCCATCCCAACCACATACCAATAGTAGCCATCAATTTCCCATCACCGTCTCCCATAGCTTGCTGTTGCAAGATCATTGAACCGATAAAAGCAATAATTTCTAGGAGCCAAATTCCTAAAACTGCACCAGCAATACCAAACATGAGTTTCTGGGCTGTCCCTTCAGTCTGCCCTATTTGCCAGCCAATGACTCCTTGAAAAACTAACCCCAAGACTAAACCAGATTTAGTTAAAGACCCTGGTAGAGTCATAGTGTCAAAATCAATTAAAGATAGGGCAAATAACCAACTGACAAACGTCCAATAACCTAGAGTTTCAATGCTATAACCAAATTGCCAAAATATTAATAAAAAATAGATTCCTGTAGCAGCTTCTACTAAAGGATAACGGCTAGAAATAGATGTTTTGCACCATCGACAACGACCACGCAAGCACAACCAACCAAAAATAGGAACATTCTCAGTTTTGCCTAGTTTATGAGAACATTTGGGACAACGGGAGGGAGGATAAATCAAAGATAATCCCTCAGGAATACGATAGACAACCACATTTAAGAAGCTGCCAATACAGGCACCAAAGACAAAAACTAAGATATTAGCGATCTGCTCCACAGCCTCGTGAAGCGAGACAGCCGAAACCAGCGTTTCCATAATTAGTTACAAATTGATTGATGGGTGAGAACTAAGTTAAAAATTCCCTTTATCTAGTAAAAACTACCAATCACACCAAAAATTCGACTAATATAGTCTATTGTCACTGATTCAACAAGCCTGTTCTGTTTCGAGTTCACTAAAACGAATAAAACATTCTCCTGGTAATAGTATCGGTTTTTCCCTAAAGATTAAATGTCCCCGCAGACTATCTCGATCAACGGCGACTCCGTAAGGTTGTTTGATGAACTTAGAATTCATCTGGATGTAACCAAGATAAATTCTTCTAGCTGCTTTAATGAGAGTTGGGTCGGAGAACATAACAATATACTCACTTGACGAAGACCGATATCTAAATTGCCTATGGCAAAACGATCCCCAAAATATAACTGTTTCAATCTAACCCAATTTCTCTAAAACTAATGTAACTATATGTGACATTTTGTAAATTATTATTTAACAACTCCTGTTTGGGCATAACGGACTAGTTCACTCAACTTTTGCCTCAAGGTTTCTAGCCCCAAACGTTTACGAGCGGAGATGAAAACAGCAAGAGGATATTCTTCTTGGGCTTTGGCTAAAGTTTCACTATCTACAGTATCTAATTTGTTAAAAGCTAAGAGTATGGGACCTGGAGTAATGGGCATTTGTCCCAAAATTTTCATCACAGAACGAGTTTGAGACTCCCAAGCAGGATGGGCGAGATCCACTACATGAAGTAGAGCATCTGCTTCGGTGACTTCTTCTAAGGTGGCTCGAAAAGCATCTACTAAGGATGGTGGTAATTCTTGGATAAAACCTACTGTGTCTGTGATTAAGATATTAGATGCTTGGTGAGTGACTTCATCCACTATGGATAGACGACGAGTTGTGGGATCGAGAGTCGCAAATAACTGATCCGCAGCATAGACTTCCGCGTTAGTTAAAGCATTAATCAGTGTAGATTTACCTGCATTAGTGTAACCAACGATCGCGACTGTAGCAATATCTTTTTTTTGTCTTTGTTGACGCAGACGGGAACGATGAGCTTGTAATTGATTTACTTCTTGTTGCAGGCGAGAAAGTCGTTTCTGAATACCACGCCGTTCTGTTTCTAGTTTGGTTTCTCCTGGTCCTCTGGTACCGATACCACCACCAAGACGAGACATTGCCTCGCCTCGACCCACTAGACGAGGCAGCATATATTCTAATTGTGCCAATTCTACTTGCAGTTTCCCTGCACGGGATTGGGCGCGTTGGGCAAAGATATCTAAAATTACTTCTGTGCGGTCTACAACTCTCACTCCTAGTTGAGTTTCTAAGTTTCTTACTTGAGCAGGGGATAGTTCTCGATCAAAAGCTACTAAATTTGCGCCTAAAGTTTGCACTTTCAGGGCAATTTCTTCTACCTTACCTTTACCAATTACAGTTTGGGGATGGGGCTGGGGGCGATTTTGGGTAATGGTTTGTACCACTGTTCCTCCAGCGGTATCGATTAATCTTTCTAGTTCTGCTAGGCTGTCAAGAAACTGCTGTTCTTTGCGGGTATCAGTTTGTATACCTATTACAATAACGCGATCGCGATTTTTGTCAACCTGTTCGGCGACATATTCCCTCTCAAATTCCGCTTCTAACCCTTCTACTAAATCGAGAAAATCCTGTTGTAGTAAAACATCCAAACTTGTTAGGGGGGAAATAGAGCAGTAGTCTTCTATGGCTAAATTAGGGTCAGTTTCCGGCATTAAATGAACTAGATAAGCTTCTTTGGCATAGCCCGTAGCCCCTTTGCCTCGGCTAACTTTTCCGCTTCTGGTCAGAGTTAATAATACCAGTGCATCTAGTCTTTGACGGACTATTGCTATCAGGCTAGATTCTTTTGGTGCCTCACTATTAAGTTGAGTAGCAATACAGCGAATGCCAGATAGACGCTCTGCTCCATAGCGGGGCAATTCTAGAGGGGGGATTTGAGTTTCTAAGGGGGTACCGACTCCCACCCTGATTACCTGTCCGCGACGATTGACATAGGTACAGACAGGACGGTCTATTTCTGTAGATATCCCTGCTACTCTTTGAGCAAATTCCCCAGAAGTAAAGCGATCGCCAGATATTTTCTGATGATACAATTTTTGTAGCTGCTTGAGTTGACTGGCTTTTAATCCTTTGTGATTGCCGTGAATAATATCGATAGGCTTATTCCTTTTAATAACTCGCTATAAAAACATTCTAACGATCTAGAACTAACGCCAAATTATCCTTGATATTTATTTATCTTTTAAGGGCTTGCGTTCGGAAAAACCCCAAACAAATATGAAGAAGATCAACACAATTGTTGCCCATTCAGGTACTAAAGCCTCTAAAGCCAATACTTTTAACAAGAGGCGTAACCCCACAAAGCCAACGGTAATAAATCCGGCATCTTCTAAATGAGTATATTCTTCTAACAAGCGAATAAACAATCCTGCTAAAAATCTGAGAGTGATAATGCCAATGCTTCCTCCAGTAATTATGAGCCAAGTCTCTTCGGAAACAGCAATAGCAGTGGTGACACTATCGAGGGAAAAAGCTAGATCGGTAATGGCAATAGTGGGAATAATCTGCCACAAAGAAGTAAAACTTAAATGGTGTTGTGTACTAGTCTCTTCTGTTTCATTATCAGCAAAATAGTTATAGACCAACCACAACAAATACATTGCTCCCAACAATTCAAACTGCCAAAACTGTACTACCCAAGTCGCAGTTAGAATCAGAGAAATCCTCAGTACATAAGCTCCAATTAATCCAATATTTAGGGCTTTACGTTGCAATTTCGGGTCTTTTAAGTTTTGAGCGATCGCAGCTAGCGCGATCGCATTATCTGCGGATAAAACTACTTCTAAAACTATCAAAATAAGTAGGATTAAGGGAACTTGTAATCCCGCATCTACCAAATAATCTACTGATTCTTCTAACATTAAGGGGGTGGACGTGAACTATGGATCGTAAACTGATACGGATATAATACCAGTTTACTGTTTACCAATAATCCCCCTCATAATGGGTAAGTTTTTTAATGATGGGTGAAACTCAGACAAGAGAGACAGGGAGACATAGGAGACAAGGAAGACAGGGAGACAAGAAGGTTATTAGCTTTGGAAACGGATATTGACCACGTTCATGTTTTTGTTTCTGCGCCACCAAGGTATTCTCCTGCTAATATTGCTAACTTACTCAAAGGATATACTTCGAGATTTTTACGTCAGAAATTTCCTAAGCTCAAGAAAATATGCGGAAAAGACAAGCTATGGACATCCGCCTACTATGTGGGTACAGCAGGAGCAGTTTCTGCCGAAGTTATTAGAAGGTATATTACTGATTGCCAAGGTAAATAAACATCCGACCAATAGATTATCGCGGTCTCGCTGCGCGAGGCACTTCGTGTCCGCTTTCATCCCGTAGGCTAAACCCTACAAGAATTCCCGCTCGCATTTTAATTGAAATTAACTTTTATAAAATAGCAGGGCAAAGGTGGCTTAATTGACATTCCTCACAGTTAGGTTTACGAGCTTTACAAACTGCTCTACCGTGATAAATAATCCTAATTGAATAATTCTCCCAATCTGGCTGAGGTAAAAGCTTCATTAAATCCTGTTCTATTTTTACTGGCTCAGTATTTTTTGTCAGTCCTAATCTTTTACTCAAGCGTTTTACATGAGTGTCTACCGTTACACCTTCGATAATCCCAAAGCCATGAGCTAAAACTACATTAGCGGTTTTTCTAGCTACTCCTGGTAACTGCAATAATTGCTTCATGGTTTGGGGTACTTGATTATTAAATTCAGTAACTATTTTGTGACAAGCTCCCTGAATATTTTTGGCTTTGTTGCGATAAAAACCAGTAGAACGAATCAAATTTTCTAATTCTTCTCGATTTACCCCAGCTAAAGCAGGAGCATCGGGATATTTTTTAAATAGTGCAGGAGTAACTTTATTAACTCGCTCATCAGTGCATTGAGCCGAAAGAATAGTTGCAACTAATAGTTGAACTACACTTTCATAATTAAGGCTACAAGTAGCATCGGGATAAAGTTTTTTCAGTTCAAGTAATATGGCTAAAGCTCTTTGTTTTTTGGTGAGTTTAGTTTTACTCATAATTAATCTCAATAATACCTCCGAGAAATACTATAGATATTTTGTCCCTTGAAGCCACCAGTAAAATAGTTTATTTGTATCAAAATATTAGATATGCTCTCATGTTAACCATTAATTAACCAAATCTTTACCAAATGATTAAGTTATCCGAAAATGTCTATAGTTTAGATGAGGCAATTGTAGTGTTAGAACCAGTCAGGACTATAGAATTTTTTCAAAAACCGCCTTCCCCCAAGACTTTTGCAACAGGTGAGGTCATTTTTCAAGCAGGAGAATGCAGTGATCTGATTTACGGCATCATCTCTGGAGAAGTAGAAATTTTAATCAATGGCAAGGTAGTAGAAATAATTCAAAAAGGTGATGTTTTTGGGGAGGGAGCATTGCTTCACTCAGATCACCAAAGAGGCTCAACAGCGATCGCCAAAACTGACTCCCTCTTAGCGTTTCTAGATCGAGAACATTTTATGTTTGCAGTACAGCAAACCCCTATGTTTGCTTTGGAAGTGATGAAAAGCTATTCTGATCGTCTCCGTCGTTTAAGGCATAGATTGTGATCGGTGAGGGGGTATGGTCGCTCTTGATAAAATGCTCAGAATTCTGATTGGGAGTTTTTGCGGATACCTTGTCTTTTAGGTGGCTTCCCCAGATATACTCACTATAGATAAAAACTCAGTGATAGATGATAGATGTTAAATGGTAGATGTCAACGCTTACGCTATTGATTTTGGTACTAGCAACACCGTGATCACCCGTTGGAATCGCGCTATAGAACAAGGAGAAATAATTGAAATACCACAATTTTCTCAAAAAATACCATCTTTACCCCCTGTAATCCCTAGTTTACTCTATGTAGAAGATGCTGAAGTCGGAAAAAGCCTTATTGGTCAAGAAGTACGCGATCGCGGATTAGACTTAGTCAATGATTCCCGTTGTTTTCGCAGCTTTAAAAGGGGCATTGCTACAGATATTCAAGGATTTTTACCAGAATTAGATGGAATAAGTCTCAGTTTTGAACAAATTGGGGAATGGTTTTTTAAAAGTTTGATTGCTAATATTCCCACAACCCAAGAGGAAAAGATTGATTCTTTGGTTTTAACCGTACCTGTTGACAGCTTTGAAGCTTATCGTCTTTGGTTAACTGACATTTCTCAAGCTTTATCTATCGAACAAATTCGCATTATTGATGAACCTACCGCAGCAGCCTTAGGCTATGGCGCAGCAGATCAAAAACTATTACTGGTAATTGATTTTGGTGGTGGTACTCTGGATTTATCCTTGATTAGCCTGGCAGAAAATATGTCCCAAAATCAAGGTTTTATCTTGAAATGGGGTCAAAAAGTTTTGGGAGACAAGTCGGCGCAAAAGCCTCAAATAGCTCGTGTGTTAGCTAAAGCAGGTAAAAACTTGGGTGGGTCGGATATTGACAATTGGTTAGTCGATTATTTTGCAACTCAGCAGAGTTTAGAGGTTTCTTCCTTGGTTACTCGTCTGGCAGAAAGATTAAAAATTAAGTTATCTGACTCTACTGAAGCAGAAGAAGTTTATTTCAATGATGAAAGTTTAGAAAGCTACGAATTAAGCCTAACACGCGATCGCTTTAAGTTAATTCTTCAAGAGCGTCAATTCTTCACCCAACTGGATGACTTAATGAGTTTAGTCCTTCAGCAGGCTAGACGTAATGGGGTAGAAGCAGCGGATATTGACTCGGTTTTACTGGTTGGTGGTACGGTGCAAATCCCTGCGGTACAAGATTGGGTCAAACAGTACTTTCCTGAAACTAAAATTCGCTGCGATCGCCCTTTGACTGCGATCGCGACAGGGGCATTACAAGTAGCACAAGGCATAGAAGTACAAGACTTTCTCTATCATAGTTATGGTATCCGTTACTGGAATCGTCGGGAAAAATGCCATAGTTGGCATCCTTTGATCAAAAGTGGACAACCTTACCCAATGAAACAGCCAGTAGAGCTTGTTTTAGGAGCTTCTGTTCCCAATCAACCCAGTATAGAATTAATTATCGGAGAGCTTGGTGCAGAAACAAGTACTACAGAAGTTTATTTTGATGGCGATCGTTTAGTTACCCGTAATCTGAGTGACAATACCACTCAGGTAAAACCACTTAATGATCAAGACGGAGCCAGAACTATTGCTCAACTTGATCCCCCTGGCAATCCAGGAAGCGATCGCCTAAAGTTACAATTTTTGGTTAACAAATCAGGTTACTTGTGTTTAACAGTAGAAGATATCTTAACGGGGGCAATTTTACAAAATCAGCAAATTATAGCTCAACTCAAATAAAGTAATGCCAATAGACAATAATAGGAATAACTACCAACTCCAAACTGGTGACTCCGAATTTATCTCAAATCACATTTTATTAAAAAACTTTAAGTTGATACTTCTAAAATTGATCTAAAGTTTAAAGTTTTGATTAAGCCTCTTAAAATTCATATCTTTTATATGGCTCAAATCCGATCTATAAGACATACTAATAATATGGTGAGTGATCGGGGAAATATGTGATGTGGGAAAGATTAATTTTAGCTGCTGTTGCTACTTTTTGTTTTTATTTATTTTTGCACTTAGGTGGTAATACACCACAATCTAATTTGTTTGGTAGAAATTTAACAAAAGCACCCAATTTTATCTTTAATATTCCAATATTCTCTAAATAGCTAGTGATTAATACTAAAGGGTTATTATTAAAAATAATAGCAAAACAAGAAGAAATAACTATGTCTTCATAAAGCTATTTTGAATTAAATGTACTATATAGCAATCAACAAATGAAGCAAGAGAAAATATCTTTTTGTTTTTGCACTCTAGCCTTTGGTATTAAATATAGAGAGTTAGCTAAAAATCTCGCCATAGATTTACAAACCTATGGAGATGGAATTTATCTTGTAGTAGGAACAGACAATATTCAAAACTTTCAGGATCAAAAAAATATTATTCCTATTAAAATCAAGCAGCAAGGAATTTTACATTGCTATAACGATAAACGTATTATT
>JASJDB010000346.1 GCA_030065315.1 Xenococcaceae cyanobacterium MO_167.B52
TGTTTGTTGGTAACTCTATTGGCGCGCTTTTAAGTTTGATGTTAGTTACTAATCATCCTGAAATTGCTGCGGGAGGAGTATTAATCAATTGTGCAGGAGGTTTAAATCATCGTCCAGATGAACTGAATTTTCCTTTACGCCTAATTATGGGAGGCTTTACTAAATTAGTGAGTTCTGATCTTACTGGTAAGTTTATTTTTAATCGGATTCGTCAGAAAAATCGCATTCGTAGCACTCTTTATCAAGTATATCGCGATCGCGCTGCCGTAACGGATGAATTAGTAGAGATGCTTTATGAGCCTTCTTGTGACCCTGGCGCACAAAAAGTATTTGCTTCAGTTTTAACTGCACCTCCTGGCGCAACTCCTCAAGAATTATTACCTAACTTACAACATCCTTTATTAATTCTCTGGGGAGAGGACGATCCTTGGACTCCAATCAAGGGAGCGACAATCTATCAAGATTTGGCAGCAAATACAGAAGATGTGGAATTTTATCCTATTCCTAGTGCTGGTCATTGTCCTCATGATGAAAAGCCAGATATGGTTAACCAATATATTCTGGATTGGTTGAATTAAAATCTTCAGTTATCAGTAACAAAGAACTGATAACTGATAACTGATAACTAATAACTAACTAAAGCTTGCTTCGCAGTTTCAAAGAAGAAGCGAACATTATCTTCAGGGGTACCAACTAATACACCGTGTCCTAAATTAAGGATATGACCACGATTGCCAGCTTTACGGATTGTATCAATGATGCGATCGCGGATAAAATCATGAGAACCAAATAGTACCCCAGGATCAATATTGCCTTGGACTTTCATATCTTGCCCCAAACGCTGTCTAGCTTCTGCCATATCGACAGTCCAGTCAACACTGACAATATCGACTCCTGATTTCCCCATTCTTTCTAAAACCCCTGCACTACCGCTAATGTAGAGAATTAAAGGAGTATCGGGGTGAGTTTCTTTGACTTGACGCACTACCTGTTGTTGATAGGGCAGAGCAAAAGTTTCATAGTCTTGAGGACTCAATTGTCCAGCCCAAGAGTCGAATAATTGTACCACTTGCGCCCCACAATCGATCTGATAACGCACATAAGTTGCAATCGCATCAGCAATTTTACTTAAAAACTGATGTAAGATTGCAGGCTCTCTAAAAGCCATACCCTTAATGATGGAATAGTTTTTAGAACTTTTACCTTCAATGGCATAAGCTGCTAATGTCCAAGGGGCACCTACAAACCCTAATAGAGTTGATTTATTGTTAATTTCTGAGCGCAAAGATTGCAGAATAGTTTTAATAAAAGGTAGAGATTTTTCTGGATTAAGAGGAGTTAGAGCGTCGATTTGCTCTTGGGTACGAATAGGAGTTTCAAATAAAGGACCTTTACTTTCTACAATATCAAAATCAATACCAATACCAGGTAGGGGAGTCAAAATATCAGAAAACATAATTACCCCATCAGGCTGAAATGCTCTCCAAGGTTGCAGAGAAATCTCGATCGCAATTTCAGGATTTTCCGAACGCTCCCGAAAGCCAGGATACTTTTCCCGCAAATCCCGATAAACTTTCATATATCTACCTGCTTGACGCATCATCCAAACAGGAGGTCGTTCTAATACTTCTCCCCTTGCTGCTCTTAAAAGGAGGGGAGTTTCTGTTAAATCAGTCATTCTTCTAATTCAATAATTTTCAAGGGTAATTGTTAGCTTACCATTGCCAGAGGACTCCCTAGTCTCTTCCAATTGTTGAGTTATGTGAAGTCAAATTTAGCCCAGAAATTAAAAAAATCCAAGATCTCTAAAATATCTGGTATTTGTAACCTAAAAATAGCAAGAGGGTAAAAACTAGGCTGAAAGACAAAAGATGAAACTATCACCCCAAGAACAAGATAAACTGACAATCTTTACCGTCGGTCTACTAGCAGAAAGACGCAAAGCCAAAGGACTTAAACTTAATTATCCTGAAGCAGTAGGTTATATCTCTGCTGCCATACTAGAAGGTGCCAGAGAAGGTAGAACAGTTGCGGAACTTATGAGCTATGGTAGAACCCTGCTGAGTCGGGATGAAGTTTTAGAAGGGATACCAGAAATGATCCCAGAAGTTCAAGTAGAAGCAACTTTTCCTGATGGAACCAAGTTAGTTACAGTTCATAGTCCGATTCATTGAACATTGATCATTTAACATTGAACATTGAACATTAAACATTGATCATTGAATAGCTAACCTACTACCTACTAACAAAAAATTATGATACCAGGGGAAATAATTACTCAACCAGGGGATATTGAACTGAATGCGGGACGAGATACGGTTACTGTTTCAGTAGCTAATACAGGCGATCGCCCAATTCAGGTAGGTTCCCATTTCCACTTCTATGAAGTCAATTCCGCTTTACAATTTGACCGTGAAATCACTAAAGGTATGAGATTAAATATCCCAGCAGGAACAGCAGTACGTTTTGAACCAGGAGATGAAAAGGATGTAGAGTTGGTTTCCTATGGTGGGAGTCGTACTATTTATGGGTTTAATGCTTTGGTAGAAGGGAAATTAGATTAATCTTTTGACAAAACTCTAAGTAATTTCACTTATAATGTAGAGGTCAAAAATCTTTTTGCTAAAACTTGAATACAAAACAGCAGTTTTATTACTGTTTTGTCAATAATTTTGTTTAACATATCAACCCATGGTATTAAAATCTAATTTTTACTTCATAACTTTAGTACTATCATTTTTTGTGATCATTGGTACTTCTAACAATATTGAAGCAGGTGACTTAGCTTCTATTCCCCTAGAAAGAATGGATCCAGACGGAAATTATGACCAAAGTGGTTTAGCTAAAAAATTAGCTAAGGCTGTACAACAAGATGCCATTCTCTCAGCTTTTATGTCTAACAAAGATATTTATGTAGCCCAAATAGGGAACAAAGTCATTTTGAAAGGTCGAGTTAGAGCTGGCGATCAATCTACAATTCAAAGAATAGTTAATATTGCTTACAATATTGAAGGGGTCAAAGAAGTTAATACTAGCCAAATTGAAACTTTTTAACTAAGACAACATTTTCCCCTTATATCCAAGACTTAAAAAACTCTCCACTACTAATTCAACAGTAGATCTCTAGCATCAGATTTAGCTTTCAACAACAATAAATCCACGACTCAAATTTGAAATCCTATCAACCGTATTCATTCCTTGCCATAATTCTTCTGTTCGTACCCAAACTGGGGGATACTTGTAACTAGCAACATCCAAAATCAAAAAGCGATCGCTTTTTTGATGATAGGCTGCAATAGGTGAAATGTGACCTCCACCATTTTGTCTTAAGGCTTTGCGCTGATAATTGACCAGCATTAAGTCATCGGGATTAGTTAAGTTTTTTTCAGCAACAGAGCGAAATTCTTGTATATCGATATCAGCAGCATAAACTAGCTTTGTTTTGAGTTGATGAGCTTGCAAAATATTATTGAGTTGAGCTAAAGTCATTCCCCCCAAAGTAACTTTAAGAGGATGAATAACCTTGCGAGTCTCCTGGTTAAAGATAGTTGTCTGATTAACAGTCGGAGAACTATTACGTAAAGAATTTAAAGCAATGACCGAACTAGCTACTCCACAAAAAGTTCGTTTTGACTGAGAAACAAAATTGTCCTTAAGGCTAGAATAATCGGCATTAAATTTACTTTCAGATAACAACTTTTGACCCTTTTTTGATTTACTAGAAATAAGATTAGGTGGTAAGTTGTCAAGTGTTATTTTAGGAGTATTAAAAACAAAATTAATTAGCATTTCTACTGTAATTGCTAGACTAAATGAAAAATTAAACCCAATAAATTAGATTTTTATCAACCATTTTTATTAAGGGATTTATCTTAAATAATCATAGGCAAATTACTTTTATATTATGCAATCACACAACGGGGCGGTGTGGAAGCCCTATGCTTTTAAACTAGGGAGAAAACACCGCCTGTTGATTGTTAATTGTTAATTGAAACGATGAACGATGAACCATAAACGATGAACGTGAAATCCCACGTCTTTTAAGCGTGGGATGAGCTTAAAGGAAGTCTCCCGTTACTTTCGAGAATTGATATTACCTTGAGCAAGAGTTGTTCTTTACTGATATTGGGAAATATAGGTACATAACGACCTAGCGAAGACCAGTTGATCAAAGATCTTGGTTAACTGTCTAAATATAAATGTTTAACCGCAGAAATATTAACCTTAAGTTATTTTTAGCAACCGTACTGATTGTTATTGGAACTAATTATCTAAATTTATCGATGGTCAGTCATAATTTAATTGCTGAGATAAATATTAACAACCAAGTTCTTGCTTATTCCATCAAAAATAGTCCTAATAGTAATTTAAAAGAGGACGAAATAATTGCCAAAAAAAGTGGTGGACGTAGTGGTGGAGGTTCTTTTAAAACTCGTTCTGCTCCTGCTAAATCTTCTAGTAGCTCTAGTAGTTCCCCTAGTTCTACTAAGAGAAATCCCTCACGTTCTCGTTCTCTTCCTCGTAATTCTTCATCACCTTATAATGATAAATCTTCTACATACAAAAGCCCACCAAGAAGAACTAGCACATCTGTGACCACGGAAGGCGGTTATCCGCAAAAACGGTTGACTACTACCTCTACTTCTGATTATCAACAGACAAATTGGTATAAAACCACTCTTGGGGTAATTCTTTTCTTACTAAGCATTGCATTGACAATTTTGTTGCCAATTGGTTTAATTGTCTTCTTAATCTATGTACTAATTAAAGCTTTTTTGAAGCTGTTAAATAGGGCTAACTCTGATGGATTTGTTGAAGAAACAATTAATCGGGAGCGGGATAATAATCAAGTAACTGTATCTCAATTACAAGTTGCTTTATCATCTCAAGCTGATGGCGTACAGGAAGAATTATCAACTTTAAGTTTAAACGTTGACACTAGTACCGATGAAGGATTGACAGAGTTAATGCGCGAATCAGTATTAATTTTATTGCGTCATGATCAAGCCTGGAATTATGTTTTAGCTGAGTCTAATTCTCTCCATGTTAGTGAGGCAGAAACAGAATTTTACAAAATTTCTTTTACAGAGCGTAGCAAATTTAGTTCAGAATCTCTTAGTAATATCGATGGCAATGTTAGAACCAAAGAAACTGTATATTACAGTGATGAAAATTTTCCTGCCTATGTCATAGTCACTCTTATTTTGGGAACTGCGGATGATCGTCCTTTATTTTCTCAAATTTATAGTGAAAAACAACTCAAAGAAGTATTGTTGCAACTGGTTTCAATGCGCCAAGACTATTTAATGAAATTTGAATTACTTTGGACTCCTCAAAAACAAGATGAATATCTTACTGAAGATGAGTTCCTCCTAGAGTACAGTAATATGATTAAGTTAGTTTAATGTTCAATGATCAATGTTTTAGTACAGCGAAACATGGCACAATGAAAGACGTTTCTAAAAAAAATCTTAACAGTACTCTAACTGAGAAACATAACTTAAGCTAAATAGTAAAAACCGATATGACTGCAACACTCCAAGCACCTCCTAAGACTGGACGGGTGGTATTTCCCTTCACTGCTATTGTGGGTCAGGAAGAAATGAAACTGTCTCTAATTCTTAATGTCATCGATCCTAAGATTGGGGGAGTGATGATTATGGGCGATCGCGGAACGGGAAAATCAACTACCATCCGTGCTTTAGCAGATTTATTGCCTGAAATTCAGGTAGTAGCTGGGGATCCTTTTAATAGTGATCCTGAAGACCCCGATTTAATGAGTGATGAGGTTAAAGCCAAACTAAAACAACAGGTTCCCCTAGAAATTGTCAAAAAGAAAGTGCAAATGGTAGATTTGCCCTTGGGAGCCACAGAAGATCGGGTATGTGGCACCATTGACATAGAAAAAGCTCTTTCAGAAGGGGTCAAAGCCTTTGAGCCAGGATTACTCGCTAAAGCCAATCGAGGCATTCTCTACGTAGATGAAGTGAACTTGCTAGATGACCATCTGGTAGACGTACTGTTAGACTCTGCTGCTGGCGGTTGGAACACCGTAGAACGAGAAGGCATCTCGATTCGTCACCCTGCCCAATTTGTGATGGTAGGTTCAGGAAACCCCGAAGAAGGAGAATTACGCCCCCAACTTCTGGATCGCTTTGGTATGCACGCGGAAATCCATACCGTGAAAGAACCTAACTTAAGAGTACAGATCGTAGAGCAAAGAGGAGAATTTGATGCTAATCCTCCAGCATTTTGTGAAAAATATCGCCCACAACAAGAAGAACTCCAAGAAAAAATTGTTAAAGCCCAGCAGTTATTACCAGAAGTAACTCTTGACTATGATTTACGGATTAAGATTTCGGAAATTTGTTCAGAATTAGATGTGGATGGGTTACGGGGGGATATTGTTACCAATCGTGCTGCAAAAGCGATCGCAGCTTTTGAAGGACGCACTGAAGTAACCATAGATGATATTCGTCGAGTAATTGTGTTATCCTTGCGTCACCGTCTGCGAAAAGACCCCCTAGAATCTATTGACTCTGGTTATAAAGTCGAAAAGTCTGTAGCTCGGGTTTTTGGTCTGGATGTAGAAGAATAATTGATAATTCAAGTGATGAGCAATGACAACAAGAGAGAACCATTAATTGAACTAAAAGGAGTATCTAAAGCTTTTGGTGATAATGTCATTTTAGATAATGTCGATTTAACTATCTATCAAGGAGATGCTCTAGTTATTATTGGTCCTTCTGGTACGGGAAAATCAACAATTCTCAGAATCATTGCTGGATTACTACCACCAGATACAGGAGAAGTCTATATCAAAGGGCAAAAACGCACTGGTTTAATTGAAGATGGACAAGACCCTATTGGCATTGGTATGGTGTTTCAGCAAGCAGCCTTGTTTGATTCCCTTACTGTAGAAGGAAATGTTGG
>JASJDB010000347.1 GCA_030065315.1 Xenococcaceae cyanobacterium MO_167.B52
GGTAATGATGATTTAGTTGGAGCAGCAGGAGCTGACTTCCTTAAAGGCGGGAGGGGTAATGACTCTCTCAATGGTGGAGTTGGTAACGACACTCTCTTTGGTAATCGAGGTAATGATGATTTAGCTGGAGCAGCAGGAGCTGACTTCCTTAAAGGTGGGAGGGGTAATGACTCTCTCAATGGTGGAGCCGATAATGACACTCTCTTTGGTAATCGAGGTAATGATGATTTAGTTGGAGCAGTAGGAGCTGACTTCCTTAAAGGTGGAATGGGCAATGACTCTCTCAATGGTGGAGCCGATAATGACACTCTTGAAGGTGGTTATGGGAATGATAATTTAGCTGGAGGTGGAGGCGACGATCTCTTAATCAGTAGAAGTGATGCGGGAGAGCCAGAAATTGCACAAGAAACTGACGCTTCTAAAGTTTATCCAGAGCAATCTTTGACTGCTACTAATGATGTTTTAGCTGGTGGAGAAGGTGCCAATACTTTCCTCTTCGAGATATTACTAAACGCCAAGCCCGAAATCATGGAAAAACACGCTGATGCCAAAGGTAATATTGACTGGAAAGGAGTAACAGGAGAAAATGACAACGTTCACGATCATTGGGTTGAAGGGATTGGTAACGATACAATTCTGGACTTTGATCGCGAAGCTGGAGATCAGATTAACATCGTAGGGCATACTGTCGATCCTAGTATTGAATATGCGGTAGATCAAAATGGAGAAAAATATTCAATTATCAATTTAGTTAGTAACCAAGGTGGTGCTGGAGCGCACGATGGGGATCAATTAGGAACTATTAGTGTTTATGGTGACATGGTATCAGAATCAGATTTGAATGTAGATCCCATGGGATTGTCTGCTGTTTATCAAAACATCAATCAACTATGATCTAGCTATGAATTTTGGCAAGGGGAAAAGGTCATTTAAACAATTCCTTTTCCTTTTCTACCGTCAGTTCCACAAAAAATATTTTTTACAAAATAGATGGGGGCGATTCATCCAACCCATAAGTGACGCTAGGAACGTAAACATGGGAGTAGGTCAACTAAGTCCAACTGAGATTTTTACCTGCTCTGATCGTAAATGATAAATAATAAATGGGTATTTTAAGACTAAGGAACTCGAATTCTAGGCTATTAGTCGGTCAAATAGATTAACTAATTCATCGAATTTCCTAGATAAAATTCTTAGTTAAAATAAACCAATGCGATTAGTAATTTTAGGTGGTACGGGTTCAGGAAAAGGCACACAAACAAAAGCGTTATCTGCACATTACCAAATTCGCAGTATCTCCACAGGTAGTATTTTACGAGATGGCATAGCTTCTGGGACAGAGCTAGGTAAAAAGGCTCAACCCTATCTAGAAAAAGGGGGACTAGTACCAGACGAGTTAATGATCGAGTTTATTAAACAAAGATTACTGAAATCTGATGCTAGTAAGGGCTGGATACTTGAAGGATATCCTCGTACTGCATTTCAAGCAGAAGAACTAGATTTTCTCTTAAAAAAATTAGATCAAAAACTGGATTCAGCTATTTATCTCAAAGTGAGTGAATCCATCATGAAAGAAAGAGCTTTAAACAGAGGATTAGCTGATGATCAACCAGAATTAATCCAGCGTCGTCTTCAAGCTTTTCAAGATTTTACTGTTCCTATTGTGGAATATTATCAATATCGGGGTTATCTTCTCAATATTGATGGTGAATTATCTCCTGAAGCAGTGACCGATAAAATTATCTTTCAGTTGTAATTTCATAAAATTCACCCCTGATATACTACTTCTCTACAAAGTTATTTATCATATCAAAAAAACTTGATACATCAATTATTTTTGATGTAATATGAAACTCGTTGTTCACCACAATTAGCCCAGTAACGTAATGACGACACAGAAGCCTGTCATCAACTCGCGAGCTGTTAAGGCAGGAAGCCAACTCAGTTTTTTTGAAAAATATCTAACTCTTTGGGTAATTATCTGTATAGGGGTTGGAATTACTTTAGGCAGAATTTTTCCTAAAATCGCCCAAACTTTGGATGGAATGAGTGTATATAATGTATCTCTTCCCATTGCAGTATGTCTTTTCTTCATGATGTATCCAATCATGGTGAAGATTGATTTTAGCCAAGCAGTAAAAGCTGCACGTACTCCTAAACCTGTCATTTTGACTTTGGTTGTGAACTGGTTGATTAAGCCTTTTACTATGGTGGTATTTGCTCAGTTTTTCTTAGGTTGGCTCTTTAAACCTTTATTACTAGAAACCGAGCTGATTCGGGAGACAACTGTAACTTTAGCTAATTCTTATATTGCAGGGGCGATTTTACTAGGTATTGCTCCTTGTACAGCAATGGTACTGATGTGGGGGTACCTATCCTATAGCAATCAAGGACATACTTTGGTGATGGTAGCGGTAAACTCATTGGCAATGTTATTTCTCTACGCACCACTAGGAAAATGGCTATTATCTGCGAATAATTTAGTTGTACCTTGGCAAACTATTGTTTTATCCGTTGTAATCTATGTTGGGTTACCTTTGGCAGCAGGTATTTTTAGTCGTTACTGGATTTTTCGTTATAAGGGAAGACAATGGTTTGAAACTCAATTTTTACAATATCTTTCTCCTATTGCCATCACAGCTTTATTGCTAACTTTAGTTTTATTATTTGCTTTTAAGGGAGAGCTAATTGTTAATAATCCTCTACACATTTTCTTAATTGCCATACCCTTATTTTTACAAACCAACTTTATCTTTCTAATAACTTATGTAGCAGGGCAAAAACTGGGATTAGACTATGAAGACGCAGCACCAGCAGCCTTAATTGGAGCGAGTAATCATTTTGAAGTTGCGATTGCTACAGCTGTAATGCTTTTTGGATTAAACTCTGGCGCAGCCTTAGCTACAGTAGTTGGAGTATTAATTGAAGTTCCTGTGATGTTAATGCTGGTAGAATTTTGTAAACGTACTGCCTCTTGGTTCCCTAGACAACCAGAAAAAGCTACTCTACTCGATCCTCGTTGCGTTAATCCCTACCAAAATTAATTGAATAAAGAAAACCATGAAAAAAGTCATGTTTGTTTGCAAAAGAAATTCCTGTAGATCTCAAATGGCAGAAGGATTTGCTAAAACTCTAGGGCAAGATAAAATTCTGGTGACATCTTCAGGTTTACAAAGCAGCAAAGTACATCCTACAGCCATAGAAGTAATGTCAGAAATCGGAATTGATATAAGTAATCAAACTTCTGATCCTTTGAGTAACTTTGCAGCAACTGATTACAATGCAGTAATTTCCATGTGTGGTTGTGGTGTGAATTTACCACCAGAATGGGTAACTCAAGAGATATTTGAAGATTGGGAATTGGAAGATCCTGATGGACAACCTATGGAAACTTTTTACCGAGTAAGAGACGAAATCAAAGAGCGAGTTACAAAATTAATTGAACAATTAAATTAAGTTGATGATTGTTCAGTTCACTAGCTTTAATCTTGTCCCTACAAAATTAAACTGTGGTGAGCTAATTAGGAATAAATTTATGATGACGTAGACTTGATTTATCTGGGAGACTAGTCATTCATTAATATCCTCTTCTGGTTCAGGCTTATTTTGTTGGATCGCTTCATAAGCGGAACCAATGACAAAACCTAAAACCGCGCCCCCAATAACTGAAAGTGGTCTGCGAGCAGTTCGTTGACTAATATGATTCACTCCTAAACCCAGCATTGCACCAATAAGAGCGGTCATAATTCCTGAAAAAATCACTGTTTTAATATTCATAGCTTTTACCTTGAACACAATGAGACATTAATTATACTAGTAATTCTCAGTTAAAGGAGGTACAGCTTGGATATGCTTAATGATGAAAAGAAAGAAAAAACCTGTATCTCATAAGTCTGAGAATGTCTATGTTCTGTAATTATACAAGAGAAGGACGGGAGTTTGATAGCCCTCGTCTTTCAAGCGGGGGCGGAAAAACCACAGGAGAGGCAGGGCTTATAAACGCCTGGGAAACCACAGACGACAGCCCCTTGCTTTAGCCTCTTGTATTCTTTTCTAATTTCAATTGATCAATCATTTCCTCGATTATTTGCGTCATTGTTTTGTCTTTTTGTTGAGCGTAAAGCTTTAATTTACTCTTGCGGTTGAGACTTAATCTTATTGTAAAGTTTTCTTTATTCATGCCAATGCGATGTAATTGCACGATACGATATTATCATGGAATATCGCACTCAAAAAATCTTACTATCTGACCATATTGATGATGAAAATCAGGATTACTTAACCTGGTTGGTTCATCAGTCAAACAATCTATATAATTCAGTCTTGTTTGCGATTCGACAAGCTCATTTCCAGCAATGCGAAACTCATACTTTCTTTGACAAAGATGATATGTATCGGATTGCGTTCCAAGACAGATATGTAAAGGCTAGTTATGCTCAACTATGCAAAGACTTCAGGGCAAATAAACATTATCAAGCTTTAGGAGGACAGCAAGGACAACAGTGTATAAAGTCGGTAGTTGAGGCAATAATCAGTTATAACAAATTGCTCAAACAATGGTGGCATAGGGAACTAGACAATCACCCCAAAATCCCAAATTACCGCAAATCAGGAGGGGTTTATCAGGTTGCGTTTACCAGTCAAAATGTTACTTATGATGACTTAGAAGGATATTGTCGTTTATCAATATCTAGAGCAAATAAACCAGAATTAATCAAGCACGAAATAATCATCCCTTCTGGAACTGGGTTTAAAATAGAACAATTATCTGAAGTTAGAATTGTTCCAGCAAACAATAAATTGTGGGCTGAATATGTTTATCAACTCGAATCAAAACAGGCTATAGGACTAGATTATTCTCAGGGGATTGGAATAGACCCAGGAGTTTCCAACTGGGTCACAGCAGTAAGTTCTGAAGGAAAAAGCTTTATTATCTGTGGGAGGAAAATCAAGTCAATTAATCAAAGATATAACAAAAAAGTAGCGCAGTACAAAAAAAATAAACCTCAAAAATATTGGGATGATTATCTAGCTAAATTAACCCATAAACGTAATTGTCAAATGCGCGATGCTTGCTCAAAAGCTGCTCGTTTTATTATTAATTATTGCTTAAACCATTCCATTGGTAATATTGTTTTTGGATGGGGGCAGGGAGTTAAAACTAATTCTAATCTTGGCAAAGTTAATAATCAGAACTTTGTACAAATCCCAACTGCCAGACTTAAAAACAAAATCAAAGAATTAGCTGAATCTATAGGAATTATTTTTACAGAAACAGAGGAGGCGTACACTAGCAAGAGTGATTTTCTAGCAGGAGATTTATTATTCAAATTTGGTGAAAAACCCAAAAAATATAGATTTTCGGGCAGAAGAATAACTAGAGGCACATATAAAAGTAAATTCGGATTAATATGTGCAGACGCACTTGGAGGAATTAATTGCCTCAAAAAAGTAGGGACACAGCTAGGTATTAACCTAGCCGAGATCCGTAGGGAATGCTTGACTGTTCCCAAGCGATATGACTTAACCTGTTTAACTAAATCATATCGCAAACGCGGAGAAACAAGGCTGAAGCCTGTTTCGTAGCATCCGCTCTGAATCCTATTTTGTCAAAAATAGGATAAGTCAATTTTATTATCTCAAAATCTTGAAATCTTAAAGAAAATTAGATATCAAATCTTTATAGATCAAAGACTTCAGTCGCTGTATAATTCGGTTGACTAATTAGGAGCAAGGTCTTGGGAGCAATTCCCCTCTGCCAATAAAAGCGAAAATTCTTTCACTAAGAAACTAAATTAGGATATAAGTCCTCCTCAAGACCGAGGTAATATTTGTTCCTTGATTTCTAAAAATAATCTATGAAAATATACTCTTGGCTAAGTATCCCTATTATTTTGACCTTATCTAGCTTAATAATTACCCCCGCCAAAGCAGGCTTATTTGATCGTCCTGATTTTTTTGAAAAGGGACGACAGCAATTTGAACAGGAAATTCGTAGGCTTGAGCAGGGAAATACTACTCCTAACTCTTCTCTCACAGTTGATGAGGCAGCCTTGCCCTGGTCGCGAATTGTGATGGAAGAAGTAGGGTTTACTGCGATGATGCCCCCTGGAGTTATTACCCACGAAGTTGAGGTAGTTGAAGCTCCCAAAGGAGATATTAATTTCGATATCATTGCGACTCATCCCTCATCTGCTCGGTATGTGATTGCCTACTCAGAAGAAGTCAGTCCAGAAAGAGTGAAAAATACTCGCCAAGTATTAAAGAATTCCCGAGATTATATTATCGAGAATGAGGTGAATTTAACCAAAACTGCTGATGATAATATCGTGGTTCAGAATTATCCAGGCAGGCAGTTTCAGCTGCAAAACAAAAAGGAAACTATTGCTTATCGCTTATTGCTGGTAAATCAACGTCTCTATGTTTTGGGGGTCAGTCAACAAAATGATGCTATTTCACCCAAGTTAATTGATACTTTTTTTGATTCATTTAGGATAATCAACTAGGTAAAATTATTTATTCACGAAGTCAGAAATAGGAAATCAGAAGTCAGCCCTAAAGGATTCCCTTCGGTCAAGTTATACCATCTCCCTAAAGGGAGAGGATTCAAAAATTGATTAATATTTTTATTTTCTTCTTCATGAATGAAGAGGCTTTAAACCAACTTCGGGCTGTTTATTTCTGACTTCTGACTTCTGACTTCAGCCCGAAGGGCGTGGTAAGTAAATACGAATTTGGCACTTTTAAAACTATTTGGTAAAAATTCTTATTGGCTAATCCCTAAGGCAGTATCAAAGTAAGAAGGGAGCTTGATTAAATAGAGAATTATCTTATTAAACCCTATCAAACCTACTTATATTTGGTATCTTAGTAATATATAAGTAGGTTTTGTCGTGAAATATGTTACCCCAAAAGAAGCCTCCCAACGGCT
>JASJDB010000008.1 GCA_030065315.1 Xenococcaceae cyanobacterium MO_167.B52
TTTTGAATCATCTCTATGCTACGACGGCGCAATTCCCCTAAAATATTTTTAACAGTAGGACTATCCCAATCATTATTAACTAACTCTTGTTTAAGTTGATCTACTTTAGCAATATATTGTTCAGTCATGCGATGGGGAACAATTCCTTTAACATCATCATATTGAAGAATAATTTTAGACAATTTATCTGGGATCAAATATAGCTTAATTCCCTCGGTTCTAATATAAGCTGATCTAATTGCACCTAATTTAACCTGACCATTTAGCCAAAAGTCCCGCAAAGGAACATAGCTAAAATCAAAAATTACTAACAAAAAATTCAGGACAGCAATAATTGCCATGATTTTCTCAAACCATAAATTTGGTTGAGGTTTTTGATATTTATTCTTTGCACTTGACTTGAGAATAACCATAGAAGAAAGAATAATTTATCCTTTCAGATTTTCCCATGCTAACTGTATCCGAGCGCAAATTGCTGTTTCTACTTCAATATCCTTCATTTCTTGGAATCTTAACTTAATTTGTTCTAAAAACTCAGGTTGAATTTTACCTACTGTTTGACCCAAAGATTCTAAACCTACCACAGCAGCATAGCGTACTACCCATTCTCCATCATTAGTTGCCAGAAGCATAGTTTTTAAAGTTTCTTGTTGCCTGGGGAGGATTTCTTGTGGGGGTAATTTTGACCAGCGAATAATTCCTAAACCTCTTACCGCAGCACGACGCACGCTTTGAGAAAAATCTGTTACCGCAGCTTTGAGTAGTAAGTCCAAAGCAATAGGGTCACCAATACCAGCAAAAGCTCGAATTGACCAAGCTCTAGCACCATAGTTATAATCATCCAGATTATTCATCAGATAAGGTACGGCTGGCTCTCCTAGTTTAATTAATCCTTCTACTGCTGCAACTGCTGCACCTGGGTTATTAAAACCTAAAACTTCGATCAGAGTTGGTATAGCAAGTTCTGAACCAATATCAGCCAGATTTTCCACAGCGTCTAGTAGTTTGTCAGCAGAATCAGCTTTATTTACTGCTTCTATTAGTTTGGTAACTTCTCTCATCTCTTTTTAGGGTTTCACTGTAAAAATGTTTAGCGAGCAATTTTCTGGGGAAAATTTTCTAAAGCTTACTATATCAGGCTTTTCAGTTTTTATGTATCTCAAAATAATGGAGCTTAATCTATAATCCCCTTAATATACGCTTGGAATAGTTCTAAAGCTGGTAATTGTATTTCGTGTGCCATATTAAACTCTTGATATTTCACATTAACACCGATCGCGGTAAGTTTTTCTTGGGCTTGTCTGGCTGATGCTATGGGAACAACTCGGTCTTGGGTGCCGTGTACGATTAGTACTGGTGGAGTTTCTTCTAAAGGTTGGGGTTCGTAGTGTAGATAGCCACTTAGGCTACATAAACCAGCTAGAGGCAGACCTAATCCTAGGTCTAGAGTCATAGCTCCTCCCTGGGAAAATCCTGCCATAATAGTACGCTCTAGGGGGACTCCTGTTTGAGAAGGAAGAGAAGTTAGCCAGTCCAGTAGTAATTCTTGGCTTGATGTTAAAAGTTTGAAATTAGGAGAATTTTCTAAATCGTACCAGGCTCTTCCTCCTGGTGCTTGATAATGGGGAAAGGGCGCATTGGGAAAGAGATAACCAAACCCAGGTAAGTCTAGCATTTGAGCTAAAGGTGCTAAATCTTGGTAATTAGCTCCCCAACCATGAAGCATCAGTAATAAGTATTCACATTTTGCTCCGTTTTGGGGCATTAAAGAAATAGCGTCTAGAGTTTTCTTAGAAGTCATAATAGTTAATAATTTGTAACAATAGGATTATAAGTCCGTTTAGCGATCGCAATAATGTCTTTTCATCTTTCTGCTTGGTCTATTAAAAATCCCATCCCCGTAATTGTCACCTTTATGATTTTAGGTATTGTAGGAGTATTTTCCTTTTTAGGATTAGGTATTGATGATACTCCCAATATTGATGTTCCTGTAGTCTCGATCAATGTTACCCAAAGAGGTGCTAGTCCTACAGAATTAGAAACTCAAGTTACCAAAAAAGTTGAGGATGCAGTAGCAAGTTTAGATAATATTGAAGACATCAACTCTACTATTACCGAAGGAAACTCCAGTACGGTAATCAATTTTAAGTTGGGTACAGATGCAGATCAAGCGACTAATGAAGTCAGTAATGCAATCTCTCAAATTCGTCCCGATCTTCCCCAAGATATTAATGAACCAGTAGTCAATAAATTAGCCTTTTCTGGGGGGACGGTAGTTACCTATGGGGTAGTTTCTCCCAACAGAAGTGTAGAAGAATTAAGTAATTTAGTAGATCGAACCATTATTCCTAAGCTGCTCAATGTTGATGGAGTAGGACAGATTGACCGTATCGGAGGTGTAGATCGAGAAATTCGAGTTGACCTCGATCCACAAAGGTTATTAGCCTATGGCATTACAGCCACTGAAGTAAATCAGCAGATCAAACAGTTTAACATTGATTTACCAGGTGGGCGATCGCAAATTGGAGGAAGAGAAAAAAATGTTCGTACCTTAGGGAGTGCTAAAACCGTTGCAGATTTACAACGTTATCCGATTGACATTGGGGATGGGAATACAGTCTCCCTCAAAAATTTGGGTACTGTAACCGATGGATTCGCCGAATTAAGACAAACTGCGGAGCTTAATGGGAAACCAGTCGTAGCTTTTGGAGTAAAACGGAGTACAGGAACCACCGTAGTATCGGTAGAAGAAGCAGTCAAAGAGAAGATCGCGGAATTAGAAGCAACTTTACCAGAAGATATTGAATTACCCCTGATTCTGACCCGTGCTAATGCTATTCGCGCTTCTTATCAGGGAACAATTAATTCTTTGGTTTGGGGTTGTTTATTAACTATCATCACAGTAGGTTTATTTTTGCGTAATTGGCGAGTTACCTTCATTACCGCCATGGCTTTACCTTTATCAATTATTCCTACTTTTTGGGTAATGAAGTCTTTGAACTATACCCTAAATGGCATGAGCTTATTGGCTCTAGCTTTGGCTATCGGTAACCTAGTAGATGATGCTATTTGCATGATCGAAAATATTGATCGTCATTTACAGATGGGGAAAAAACCTTTTCAAGCAGCACTAGATGGAGCGAAAGAAATTGGTCTAGCTGTTGTGGCAACCACTGCAACTATTGTAGCGGTATTTGTTCCTGTGGCTTTTATGGGAGGGATTCCTGGGCAATTTTTCCAACCTTTTGGCGTTACAGTTGCTGTTTGTACCATGTTTTCTACTTTGGTAGCTTGTACCGTTACTCCCATGCTTAGTGCTTATCTACTTCAGGGAAAACCCAAAGCTTATTTTGCCAATCATCAGAGTTTATCTTCTGGGGAGCAAAAATTGTTATTTCCCGATTCTCCCATACTGTACAGTCGCCCTAATGCTACGGGGAAATCAAAGTTTCAACCCTATCGCTTCTTGCTTAATTGGTCTTTAAGACATCGTATCTTTACCTTAGTATTGGCAGTTATGTTTTTTATTGGCAGTTTGCAGTTGATTCCCTTTATTCCTAAAGGTTTATTTAGTAGCGGAGATACAGGGCTAAGTACGGTGATGATTGACTTACCCCCAGGCTCTCAATTACAAGACACCCAAGGAGTAGTAAAAGAAATTGAAGCAATTTTACAGCAAAATCCTGCCGTAAGTAGTGTGTTTAGTAATAGCGGTAGTGAAAATAAAGTCAACTCTGCTGAAATCTTCGTTAACTTAGTACCAAAAGAGCAAAGAAATATTACTCAACAAGCATTCCAACAAGAAATGGGTAAAGAGTTTGAGGCTATACCAGGAGCCAGAATTAGTTTCCGCAGTCAAGGTGCTGGTGGTAGCTCTAAAGATGTATCTTTGATTCTTCGTAGTGATAATCCCGAAAGCCTGGCTCGTGTAGCTAATGATTTAGAAACTCAAATGCGGGAAATCCCCCAATTATTAGCAGTAACTTCTAGTCAGAGTTTGGTTAAACCCGAAATTGTCATTCAGCCTAACCCAGAAAGAGCAAAGGATTTGGGAGTTTCGGTAGAGGCGATCGCTAGTACTGCATCCCTAGCTTTAATTGGGGATAATGACTTTAATTTAGCCAAATTTAGTTTATCTGACCGTCAAATACCCATCAGAGTCCAAATTGACCCTAATAAAACCACCAGTATTAACACGCTCAAAGATTTACGCATTCCCAATAATAGAGGGGAATTAATCCCCCTCAATGCAGTAGCACAAGTTCGTCTTGGGGGAGGACCAGCAGAGATTAAGCGATTTAACCGTAACCGCCAAGTTACAGTAGAAGCCAACTTACAAGGAATTGCTTTAGGAGATGCGGTCTCCAAAATTCGAGCTTTACCTGCTTTAACCAACTTACCAAGGGATGTACAAGAAGAGCCATCAGGAGATGCAGAAATTATGCGAGATATCTTTACTCGCTTTGCCAGTGCTTTGGGATTAGCAATATTATGTATCTACGCAATTTTAGTGCTTCTATATAATAATTTTCTCTATCCTTTAGCAATTTTAGTAGCTTTACCCCTCTCTGTTGGGGGTGCATTACTGGGGTTACTAATCATGCAAAAGGAATTAGGACTCTTTGCCCTAATTGGCGTAATTCTATTAATGGGACTTGTAACCAAAAATGCGATTTTACTAGTAGACTTTGCCTTAGCTGGCTTAGAGCAAGGGACGCCTCAATATAAAGCCGTGATTGAAGCTGGCGTTTCTCGCTTACGCCCAATTTTGATGACTTCTCTCTCTACTATTGCAGGAATGATCCCCATTGCTTTAGAGTTGGGGGCAGATGGAGAAGTTCGTAGTCCTATGGCGATCGCTGTTATTGGCGGGTTTACTACTTCTACCCTCTTAACTTTAGTAGTTGTTCCTGTGCTATTTACTTACATTGATAACTTCTTTCGTTGGGGAATTAGTTACGTTTCACCTAATAAGTAGTGCCATTTAATTCTTGATTATCACAGAAACTTTTAGACGAATCAATTGATTTCTGTTTGTCTAAAAAATTCTATCAGTTAATAAACGATGTTCACGAAGTCATACTAAATCCGCTTACTAAAGTATACTTTTAGTTTAAAGCGTAGAATTAGCTTAAACCTTTCTGAATTGACCGATAGGGAATGACCGAAGGGAATACTTTAGTGCCTTTAGGGCTAAATTATGCATTCTAAATTCCCCCGAATTTAAAGTGTTGTATCTAAACAGGATTTAGTATGATGAGTTAGAGAAACTCTATAAGTTAAAATATTAATAATTTTATGTTATTTATAATAAAAACAATTCTAAATTTAGCTTCAGGATTACAATTTAACCCAACTCAAAAATCAGATTCTCAAAAAACTTTTGAAAAATATTCCTATGGAAAAATTTATAAATCTAACGACGGTAAATGTATCCTTCAACAAATAACCCAGAATCATAGAGATGATATTATTGCTATTTATAAAATAATTCATGAAGATGGCAATGGTTCAATTACTGTTAAGTTATGCGATATAAATAAGTATAAAATCAGAACTCAAGAAAAAATTTTATATAAAGCAGAAATTGGCAATTTAAATCGAGCAGAAGGCTTAATAAAAAAACATAAAAATATGGATATTGATAAATATACCCATCGGCTATCTATTTTTAATAAAAAAAATACACAACAACGCAGCAGTATTTATTCAATTATAGATTTAAGATTAAGAACTAATAGCTCTAATGATGAGTATAATAATCATTATACTAAAAAAATATTTTTTTTGTTTTTAGCAAAATTAATTAATAAGCCTTATAGGTCTAACTATGAAGATGCAATCATTTGTTTATTAAAAGAATCTTGGGATAGAAAAATCATCCAATTTGCTGATCAATTCTATAAAAGCAAAAATTATCCTATCGACAATTTAAGCTCTAAAATTATTTATTGTCGTTCTAAAAATTATGAATAGTAAATATATTTATTTTTGGCTTGCTTCTAACAACTTATTAAATAAAAAAAAATTTAAATTATACGATAATATTCCGAGACCTATATTATTAATCTGGCAAGGTAAGTTGCCTATAATTAAAGAGAAAATCTATTTATTAAGCGTACTAAAACTTACTGGTTGGGTATCATCTAAGGTGGATCAAAAAATAATTAATCAAGTTACAAGAAAACAACCTGAATTAACTCACGAAATTACTTGCTTATATCAAAGTTTAGTTAATCAGGCTGAAGCAGTTACTACCTTGTTTAGTTTTCAAATGCAGACAAATGATGAGACTGCCAAAGAACTTAGTCAGTATTTAGCAAAAGTACTATTAAATTGCAATTCCGAAAGTAGCCAATTTTTATTAGACAAGCATTATCATCAGTTTTGGTATGATTTAGCCAGTTTAAAGCTTTCACAAATTAATCCATCAATTGTTCTTTGGTGACCGCGGAAGGCGGTTATACCATATGCGAAGCGGTTATACCACAAGGGTACAATGTCCGAAGGTGTTATCCGAAGGTGTATCCGCGATAGAATCCTTTAGGACGCCAGGGTCGCTCCTCCTTTTCAAGGCAGGGAACGGTTGACAGAATTTAAGAATGGTATAGTGATTCTCATCTCATGTAGCCAAACGCTTAAGACTGGAAAAAGTTTCTGCCCCTGCTGTTAACAAAAGACTGTTGCTAGATCAAGAAAATATTATTAATGCAGAGTGTCATGAATCCCATGAAATCTA
Organism: Xenococcaceae cyanobacterium MO_167.B52; assembly: GCA_030065315.1. Lineage (GTDB taxonomy): Bacteria > Cyanobacteriota > Cyanobacteriia > Cyanobacteriales > Xenococcaceae > JASJCP01. The sequence goes on from JASJDB010000008.1 coordinate 6,740, forward strand.
TCAAAATCTACTTGGCGATTACTTTTTTCCTAATAGTACTGGGACTTTCTGTATCTAAGAGCTTAATTCATCTGTTAACCGAAGTTTGGTGGTTTGATACTGTAGGTTTTTCTGAAGTTTTTTGGACGCGCTTGACTTGGCAAATTCTGATTTGGTTGCTCACTCTGGTAGTTTATATTTTATTTTTGTGGGGTAACTATAAACTAGCAATGAAACCCGCTCCTCTGAATAATTGGCATTTAGTTTTGAATAGAACTCGGCTAGTTCCAAGTCAAAAAATTATTGATTACTCTGCATTTATTTTAATTAGTCTAGTAGCATTAATAGCAGCCAGCAGCAGCGTAAATGCTTGGGAAATAATCTTAAAGTATTGGCACTCTTCTTCCTTTAACAACACGGACCCAATTTTTCAACAAGACATTAGTTTTTATATTTTTGCTTTACCCTTTTACCAGAAATTTTGTGAGTGGCTTTGGGGCTTAATTTTTTCAGCAGTAATGGTGTCTATTGCTGCATACAGTTTTAACGGTACACTCAACTTGAATCAAAGAGCGCACAGTGGAATTTCCATTAACCAGTCTCTTAAAATTCATCTCCATTTACTTACGGCAATCATTGCACTGTTAATTTCTTGGAGTTTTTGGTTAGCTCGTTATCAGTTACTTTATTCAACTCAAGGAGTGGTTTTCGGTGCTGGCTATACTGATATTCATGCCCAACTCTTAGCCTACATATTATTAACCATTATTGCCCTATCAGTAGCAATCATCTCATTTGTCTCTATTTGGCGCAACAATACCTTTCTCTTGAAGAGCATTGGTTTCTTTTTTGTGATTTGGTTATTCGCTAATCATGTTTATCCTTGGCTGATGCAGGAATTTGTGGTTAGTCCTAACGAATTAGCCAAGGAAAAACCTTATATTGAACATAATATTAAATTTACGCAGACTGCTTACAAACTAGATCAAGTACAACGTCAAAACTACGCTGCTGATGCTAAGTTAAACCTTCAATCTTTAGCCAACAATCAATCGACGATTGACAACATTCGTCTTTGGGACTACCGTCCTTTACTGAGTACTTATAGACAACTTCAAGAAATACGACTTTATTACAAATTTAAAGATGTAGATGTAGATCGCTACAACTTTGATGGAGATTATCAACAAGTAATGCTTTCGGCAAGGGAACTAGCTTTTTCTCAAGTTCCCCCCAAAGCACAAACCTGGGTTAATCAAAGGCTTAAATATACTCATGGTTATGGGTTAGTAATGAGTCCTGTTAACCGAGTAACTAAGGATGGATTACCCCAACTATATCTCAAAAATATTCCTCCCATTGCCACTGTTGATTTACCAATCTCTCAGCCAGCAATCTATTATGGTGAAGAAACCAACCACTATATCTTTACCAATACTACTACCCCTGAATTTGATTATCCTCTTGGCAGTACCAATGCTTTTACTAACTACAAAGGTCAAGGTGGGGTGCTCTTGTCCTCAATTTGGCACAGACTAGCTTATGCTTATGAACTAGGCAGTCTGCAAATTTTAATCTCTAACTATTTGACTAATCAGTCCCGTATTCATTACTATCGGCAAATTCCTGAGCGGATTAGCCAAGTGGCTCCATTTTTACATCTAGATCATGATCCTTATTTAGCTGTGATTAATGGCAAATTACATTGGATTGTTGATGCTTATACCATTAGCCAACACTATCCTTATTCCGAGCCTGTTGGACCAACGCCAAATTCTTTCAGAAATAGCCGAATTAACTATATACGCAACTCGGTCAAAGTAGTGGTCGATGCCTACGATGGAACCATGCAGTTTTTTGTCGTTGATCAAGATGACCCGATTTTAGCTACTTATCGTCAAATATTTCCCTCTCTTTTTATCTCTCAAAATGAGATCCCAGCTGAGGTTAAAAATCATTTTCGCTACCCTCTCGATTTGTTTCAACTCCAAGCCCAAATGTATCTTTCTTATCACATGAGTAATCCTGAAGTTTTTTATAATCGAGAAGACCTTTGGCATTTTCCCCGACAAATTTACGAAGGCAGTGAAGTAGTTGTAGAACCATACTATTTAATTGTCAAATTACCTGGAGAACAAAAGACTGGCTTTATTCTTATTTTGCCTTTCACTCCTGCTCAAAAGGATAATGCCATCGCTTGGATGGCAGCCCGTTCTAATGGTCAAGACTACGGCAAATTACTTCTGTACGAGTTTCCCAAAGATAAACTGGTTTATGGTCCTAGACAAATTGAGGCACGGATTGATCAAACACCAGACATTTCTCAACAATTTACTTTATGGAGTCAAGCCGGCTCTAAAGTAATTCGAGGGGATCTCTTAGTCATTCCCATTGAGCAGTCTTTACTTTACATTGAACCAGTTTACCTTCGCGCCGAACAGGGAGAATTACCCGAATTAAAGCGAGTGATTGTTGCTCATGACAAAACAGTGGTTATGAAGCCAAATTTAGAACAAGCTTTAGCAGCTATTTTTGGAACCAAAGCAATTGAGAAACAACCCAGCACTTCTATAAGTTCTCACAAAGATCTAAGCTTAATTGAATCAGCTTGGAAATTTTATCAAGAATCTCAGTCAGCATTACGGCAGGGAAATTGGGCTGAATACGGTAATTATCAGCAAAAATTAGGTGAGATTTTAGAGCAATTAAACCAAAAGTAACCCAAAAAGTTCAAGACTTATTCTTCACGCTTCAGCCTTTTGGGATTCTAGTTCCTCAACCACATCCCAAGCAATTTCCGATTCTTGAGCTATTTGGTCTTCTGGATCTCGGTAAACACGACTATGTAAGATAGCCTCTCCGATTTTTTGTGACACAATATCACTAGGAGATAATTGTGCCACCTTCATTTTCATCAGAATATCGGTTATTGAAATAATACCCAGTAGTTTATCCTTAATCACAGGTGCTTTCCTAATCCCTGTGTGTCCAAATAGTTGAGCCACATTAATCAAACTCAAATCCGGATTAACAACTATGCAAGGTTTTGTCATGATCTCCTCGATTTTGACCTCTTCAGGGTCTTTTTGTTGGGCTGTGACACCATCAAAAATATCTGTCTCAGTGACAATCCCATAAGCATCCTCCTCATCATCTGGTTCAACAATCAGAGAATGCAGTTTTTTGTTTTGCATTAAAGCGATTGCTTCAGCCACTGTTGCCCAACTCTGAATCATCAAAACTTCTTTGGTCATAATGTCCGATGCTTTCATTTTGCTCCTCCTATCGTTTTAAAGCTTTAGAATCTTAATTTCTACTTTTGAGATACTCCGCACGAATGAAATTCGGCAGATTCTCACTAAAGATGATGAGTTATTTAGGAGGCTGCCATCAACCCCAACTACTGGCTAGAATGCAATCATTGAAAGCTGTTGCGATGTTTACTTAATTTTATCGCTAACCAGATACTTTTTAATTTTTGCTTCAATCCTCTCAGTCTCGTGGGTAGCATCGTAGGTAAGGACACGGCTGGAAGCTACAGCCAGACATTCTTGCACTTTACCATGATAAGAATCATACCATAAAAGCAGATAGATTTCCTGAAAAAATTAGCACAGCTAAGGAAAGAGAAAAAGTAACTTGAATTACTCCTGTAATTAGCGATTTTAATTATTAGAGAGGCTGGGCTAGCCTTGCTTGGGCTTGGAGTGAGTTATTCAGAACGCCTATTGAAGATTCAACCCACCGAAGGGGTTTTACTCCAGTAGGAATCCCCTTCTCTCAAGTAGCGGAGCAGATCAATTTTCAGTTATTACCCGTTGAGTAACCATAGTAATACCATCTCCCCGCACTAAAATAGCAGATAACCACTGATTGTCAGGCAACAAGGAAGCTTTTGTGGTTTTAAAGATTCCCCCTGCGGGAAGTTGCTTTAATTCTAGGGTAGTAGGTTCTAGATATAGCTCGCTGTTAGTTCTTTCCTCCAGTGCGCCACCTAGCAATACTTCATCACCAATTGGCTCTAACACAATAACATCAAAATCATATCTTTCTCCCACTTTCACTGTTTCAGGAGCAACCACTTCTACCTTAGGAGGATTTTTTCCAGAAGTTATTTGAGATTTTTCTGATAGTATATCTTGACGTACCAGTTTACCATCCACAAAATGCTGATTAGAGCTTACGGTTGATTCCAAACGAATCACTCTGCCTCTGGTAGGTTGTGTACCTCTAATTTTAGTAATGGTTTTAGCAATTAACTCATCCCCTTCTTGTTCCCAGGACTCGATTGTTGTAGTGTATCTAAGGCGGGGATAATTTTTCCACACTTGACGAAGAGCATTAGCTAAAGATTTTTTGGTTAAGCCATCGTTATTGATAAATTCATCACTATAGTAATCCATTAATTCCGATAAATTTTGTTCATTAGCAGCTCTTTCAATCTCCATAATTGCGGTTTTCACTGCCTGAGGAATTGTCTCTGGAGTTTCGGCTTTGATTCCTGTAGCCAGACCTAAAACTAAAGCTACAGAGCAGCCTAAAGATTTGAGAGAAATAAGATTTTTTATCGAGAAAATGGATTTAAGCATGGGCATTTTTACGAATGATTACAGGATTAAACAGAACAGAAGTTTTAAATTGACAATGAATTTAACTAGACTTTATCTAAACCTTAATATAGTTTACTAATTATTTACAGAATCTTTACTATTGCTGAACCAAAAAGATTCACAATAGAATTAAGAGAGAAGGATTCGACTAGTCTAACTTTATTTTTAGATAAAAACACTTTTATTTGGCAAAGATTCCTAAAAACCGAAACTTATCCTCGAATTTTTGCCCCACGATTAGTAGTTTTTTCTCCTGTTAGGGAGATGCTTGATCGCTATTCTATTTTTGATGTTGGGTTAGGGGTTCCGAAAAATCTCCGATCTCCTAAACTATCTCGTTAACCCTTCTGCACTGTCACTCTTCCCACAACCCCAAAGATCAATGAAAGCCATCGTAGCAAATTTGCTATTGGGCAGTATGTTTTATAGTCTGTCTGCCAATTTTTCAGTTTCGGCTGATTCTTCCGTAAAAGTCAAAAAGCCAGGAGCCAAAGTTTTATCGGCAAAAAGTTTTAGATACGATAATTCCCAATCTTTAATCCCCAACTTTGATTTAGTAACCCCAGATGTAATCTTTTCTCTTGCCGTTGCAGATAAAAACTATCTCAAGCATATTCTTAGGTTGGATAATTGGTATCTTAATCAAGATAATAATGATGTCAATTTAGTTTCAGACCAATTTTTACCTCAAGGGAAAAAATTTAAGATTCATCATGGGGTAAGAGGGGATTTAATTTTAGGACTTCATAAAACTTTCTGGGACAGTGATAATAAGCAAAAATATTGGGGATTAACCACTATCGAACAATGGGGGAATAGTACAGAAGAAAATCTATTAGGAGAGCGGGCAATTGAAGGATTAAAACTCAATCAACTTAATTATAGAGAGTCTGCACCTCTTCTTGCCAAAGGTACTAGAACTCTGACTATTTCTGGTGGTGGTAAAAATAATTTATTACCCAAAAATGATCTGTTGGGGGAATTTGAGGATTTTCGAGGTGGTGTAGTCTATCATCACGGATTAGAAAATGATTTAACCTTGGGATTGGGTTTCTTTTATGAAGACTTCGTATCAGGTTTTAGTCAATTAACTTACCAACCAAATAATTTTCCCCTCCGCACCACTATTTCTCTGATCACAAGCGAAGAAGCTATAGACTTTAATTCTCATATTCAATTCAAACCTGCCCAAGACTTTGTTTTAAATCTCTACAGTAATTCTGAAACCCAAAAATTCGACTTTAATTGGGGTCTTGCTTCAGGAATTACTCTCACTGCGGAGGGTAATAGTAAAAAAGAAACTTTAAAAGCAGGAGCTAAAATTGCTTTTAAGAATGATTTTGTCTCTTTCCTAGCTAAAGCAGAACTAGATAACAATAACGATTTACAATGGTCAATCAGTTCTAAATTGGGTCGATTACAGCTAATTCACGCCACCAATGCTCTTAAAAGTAACTCTGAAATTCGGTATGATTTAGGGGGCTATACTAGCAATTTTGAATGTGCCATCTTTTTCAAGCACGAAACCCAAGAAATTAAAAAGAACCAAGAACAATTAGCCATCTGGGGATGGAATTTTAATTCTGGCAAAAAGTTGGGAAATAAAGGCTATAGCTGGGAATTTGAACTAGGTTATGGTGTGGGTTCTCAAGGAGCAGGCGCGATCATGTCAGCTACCACAGCCATCAATTCAGGACTATTTCTAAAATTGAGTTACGAAGATGTTTCACTTAGATCTGATGAAACTAAAATTAAGTTGGAGTTAACTTCTAAATAAAACTTTGTAGGGGCGTATGCCATACGCCCCTACAAAATATTTTTTACTGCCAAAAAATTAAACAGCAAGAGGATGCCAGCTACCGTGAAGACCATAGGGTATGTGATGCTTCAGATTGAGTAAAGCAATAGGCTCTCCCTGTATATTCTGTCCATCGAGAATTGCTAGGGTAGAGCGATGATTTTTGCCGTCATACACCAAAGTTAAAACCCATCCTTCATCTTCTGCTACAGCGTTAGGCTTAGGGACAAAAATTGGTTCGCTTACATATCCATGGGGTGCAAAAGAATGTAACTGACGTTCTCCTGTTACTAAATCCAGCTTTAAAATTCCTTGCAATGGTGCGTTTCTTTCCGTATCTTGATCCGCAGCACCAATAAATAGATAGCGATATTCCCTTCCTACTTTATCAGGATTGACGCTAGGAAACTCACAACAACTACTTTCAATCATTTTCTTGGTTACGCTGCCATCAGATAAGTTGAAAGTAAATCGCCACAGTTGTCCTGGATCTAAGTTATTAAAATCTACTTCTTTATAATTACTATCAGGTTGTACCTGAGGTAGGGAAGCATAGGTAATGGAATCGATACAAACTTGATTCTCAACTTCAAAGGCATTGGCGTGATGAAAGACAAAGCCCGACTCTACAGTAAAAGTTTGAACTTCTCTATTATTGGGGTCACGGGGAATTAGTATGACACGGGTTGGTTTTTGGGGTTGAAACTCCACACATTCTCCTGCGCCTTTTAACCCAAAGACAAAAGGTAAAGGGTTAAAGTTAACGGGGTTTTGGAAGAAAATACAATAGTGGGGAGTAATCGCAAAGTCGTGAATGAAAGAGAAATCAGGAATAGTATGGGAATGACGACGCAATAGTTTACCATCGGAGGCAATTTCAAAGATGGTAATTTTGCTGGAAAGCCCTGGTTCAATGGAAAAATTAACTAAGCAAGGTTTTCCTCCATCCAGTTCGCAACTGGGGTCGATCCAAGGATGAGCGGAAAAAGAATCTCCTGGCTGTAAAATGCCATCAAGATAGTCTATTCCTTTGGTTTCTAGTGTTTTGGGGTCTAAAGCGTGGGGTTCGGCTGCTTCCCAAAGGGCTAGAAGTTTATCTCCCCAGTGAATCACATTAGTATTAGCAATATTTTTGAGCTTAATATCAAAGATATTATTTAACCAGCCACCAGGCTTTTGGGTACCAAATACCCCTCGATACAATATCTTTTGTGCTTTTTTTTCTTCAAGATAATATTCTGTTTCCACAAAACGATTACGAAAATAAGCTTTACCATCTTGAAAGCTAAAGGAACAAATCATGCCATCTCCATCAAAGGGATGATATATCGGGGTTCCTCCAATATCTAATAAACCAGGACCATTGCGAAATAGGGTTCCTGTTAAATCTGGGGGAATTTCACCCACAATATCTTCTATAGTGTATTCAAATTCTTGGGGTTGGGATTCATAACCTCTTTGCCATTCTTCAAGATAATAAGATGGATTTGGTTCTGGTTTTGCGATCGCGTTTTTCATAAAGTAATGTTAAGTAGTCCATCTACAGAATAGTCATTTCTGACAAACCTGTCTATTTTCTACTTGCTAGCAGACTAGTTGGATCAAGGGAATTGTTTAAAGATAAAATGGCGAGATGAGTTATATGGATACAATGACTACAGAAACACAACAGTCGGCATCTCAACAACAGATTATAGAATTAGCACCCAATTATAGAATTCCGATCTTTCTGGTGATTTCAGCAATTCCCTTGTTTTTGGTGAATATTATTGTGGCTGCTGTTATATCGCTCTTGGGTCTATTTTTGATGTTTCAGACTGTAGCCATCAGATTGCAATTTAGCCAAACCGCTTTAGATGTGCGTCGTTCGGGCAAGGTAATTCGTTCCTTTCCCTATAGTGCTTGGTCAAATTGGCGGATTTTTTGGCAACCAGTTCCCATTCTGTTGTATTTTCGGGAAATTAATAGCATTCATTTCTTACCGATTATTTTTGATGCTAAAACTTTAGTTGATTGTTTAGAAAAGTATTGCCCTCAAAAATAATAAATTATTAGATCGATAAAATTACTATATTAGCTACTACTCTCAATGAATTCTGAAAATAACCCTATTCCCGAATCAAACTCCCCTGTTAATGATGATGCTCCAGATTTAGCAGATAGTGACAATAGTGCTGCTGATTCGACAGAACCAGTAAAGTCAGTGAAAATAATGGCTGAAACTACTGATATATGGGCAGATGATCCAGAAGAGAGTTCTACAGTTACAGCCTCAGAAGAAGCTCCAAGAGAAGCATTGGATTCAGAACCTGAAGTTGTTGAGGATCAATTAATAGAAACTTTAACTCCAACCGAACTAGTTGCAGATAGTTGGCTAGAAGAGGAATCGGTCAGCAAGCAATCTGAGGTAGAAGATACTCAACTAGAATTAACTTCTGATGATTTAGCAACTCTAGAACAGCAAAAAGCTAATTTAAAAAAAGAAATCCAGCAACTACAAAACCAAAAAGAAACCTTAGTTTTGCAACAACTGCGGGAGACTCAAGAAACTATTGGGCGGATGGTGGAAGAGGGAATGAAAGAACTCAAATCACGCAAAAACGAGTTGCTAATTGATATTGAGAAACTAGAACGTAGAAGAGAAAGAATCCGCCAAGAAATGAAAACCACTTTTGCTGGTTCATCTCAGGACTTGGCAGTACGAATCCAAGGTTTTAAAGAATATTTGGTAGGGAGTTTGCAAGACTTAGCTACATCAGCAGAACAACTTAAACTACCTTCGGTGGAAGCTAGACCCCAACCCAGAGAACCAAGACGTTCCAGACCTACTGAACCCCGCAAAGCACCAGAGGCTCAGTTTACGGAAAGGGCATTTGCGGAACAAACTCGGAAAATTCGCCAAATTTTAGAGCAATATCGCACTAAACCAGATTATTATGGTTCTCCTTGGCAATTAAGACGGACTTTTGAGCCGATTCATGCCGAAAAAGTCCAAGATTGGTTTTTTACTCAAGGAGGAAGAGGGGCAATCAAAGGGATGGATAGTCGATTGCAAAATATTTTGATCGCTTCAGCTATTATCTCTGTACTACATCGTCTATACGGCGATCGCTGTCGCAATTTAATTTTAGTGGATACTCCCGAAAAACTGGGAGAATGGCGTAGAGGGTTACAAGACTGTTTGGGAATTTCTCAGACGGATTTTCGCTCGGATCGAGGTGTAGTTTTATTTGATTCCCCCGAAGTCCTAGAACAAAGAGCGGAACGCCTATTAAAAGATAAACTATTACCATTAATCATTATTGACGATAGTGAAGGGTTAATTAATTTATCCCTACTAAGATTTCCTCTGTGGCTGGCTTTTACTCAAGAACCACGATCTAATCAATCGGGATATTTATACTAAAGTTTGGGAGCAAATTTATGATCGCTGCATTAACTATTAGTCTATTGTTGGTTTTAGTGGGTTATTTGTTCGGTTCTACTCCCACTGGCTATCTAGCAGGAAAGTATCTACAAGGAATTGATATTAGGGAACATGGCTCTGGCTCCACTGGTGCAACCAATGTTCTCCGCACTATGGGGAAACTTCCTGCGATCGCTGTTTTTGCGATCGATGTATCCAAAGGGGCATTAGCAGTGTTATTAGTTAAAGCCTTTTACATCTATGATACTGGGGATTTGTTACCCGTAAGTTGGAAATTTTGGCTAATAACCATTGTTGCCCTATCGGCAATCATTGGTCATAGTAAATCCATTTGGCTAGGATTTACGGGAGGAAAATCTGTAGCTACTAGTTTAGGAATTTTAATAGTAATGAGTCCTTTACTAGCCCTAGGAACATTTGCGACTTTTGCTATTTCTTTAGCAATATCCCGTATTGTGTCCCTGAGTTCAATTATGGGTGCAGTAGCAGTTACCATTTGTGCCATCTTACTACAACTACCCATTCCCTACATAATCTTCGCTAGTATAGCTGGGGTCTATATCATTCTCCGTCATCGCACCAATATTCAACGATTATTAGCAGGAGAAGAACCGAAAATCGGGCAAAAACTGCAAGAAAATAGTTAATTGTTCATCGTTAATTGTTCATGGTTCATTGCTCATCGTTCATCTTTTATATCGCTGAAATCCTGATTATTTGGTGCATTATAGCTCATAATTTAAGAAAAAAATTATAACTATATGCGAAGCGGTATCCTTTAGGACTAACTCCGAACTCCGAACTCTATGCGAAGCGGTTATCAGAAGGTGTACCCTTTAGGGATCCTTTAGGGCGAACTCCGAACTCCGAACTCAGGTTATCCAAAGAAATGTAAATTTCTGCGATATACCTTTTGAAACCATCGATAAGTCTATAGTAAATCGGATTTATGGAGAAAATTCCTGATGAAACTTACTACAGACATATTACGGAGCAAGGGAAGAATACCGATTGTCCCCCATAAATTTTCGAGGCAAAAGTTAATTGCAAAAATTGTAATCTGGTTAACTGCTGAAATTTTGTTAAGCTTTTTGGGTTTAGATGACTTGGCAGATTATAGTGAGTTCATTTACGAAAAACCGATAGAAATTTTAATAGCTTAAAGATAAAAACACGTTACTTAGCCTAAAGTCTCAGGAATTACTGATTCGCCTTACTTACTATGCTTGTTAAGAAAATCGAAAAATAGTAATTTCATATTACAAATTACCTAGAGCCATAATATCTATCTTTAATAATTAATAACTTAATCAAAAATTTCCATCAGACATTATGTTAAGTTTTAAAATTATCCAATCTTGTATAGATGTTATATCAAACTTACCTACAAAAGATGTAGAATTGGGTTTTTCTTTTTCCAGTTCAATACTTGCTAGTCTCGGATTATTTTTAATTACTAATTCCACTTCAGCCCAAAATGTTCCACCGCCAAATATTCCCCCATCATTACCACCGCAAACAGAACCAGTAAAACCCGAAACTTTACCACCTCTAGAACAAATATTGCCTGAACTAGAACAGATAAGCCCAGATGATTCTCCTAATATAATTGAGGATGTCCCTAATACAGTTTTTATCAGGAAGTTTGAAATAGTTGGTAGTACAGTTTTTACTCCAGAAGAATTAGCAGAAGTTCTAAAACCTTATACTTTACGTCGTCTTTCGTTTACCGAAATATTAGCAGCACAACAAGCAATTGATCGCTTGTATCTCGATAATGGTTATATTACTTCGGGAACTTTTATTCCGCCCCAAAAATTACAAAATGGGATTGTTACCATTGAAGTGGTAGAGGGAGAAGTAGAAGCCATCAATATTCAGGGTTTAGATAGATTAAATCAGGGATATGTTCGCACCCGCCTCAAAATTGCCACCAAAGCCCCCTTAAATAGGGATAAATTATTAAATGCTTTGCAACTATTACAATTAGACCCCTTAATTGAAAATCTAGCTGCGGAATTAACCGCAGGAACTAGACCAGGAAGCAGTATCTTAGAATTAACTCTACAAGAAGCGGATCATTTTGATTTAGTTTTGAGTGTTGATAACTATCGCGCCCCTAGTGTGGGAACAGTTCGCCGTCAAATACGATTAACTCATCGCAATCTCTTGGGTTTTGGAGATCGTATTAATGCTGCATATATTAATACTGACGGTAGCGATTCTCTTGATGATCTTAGTTATAATCTTCCGATTAATCCCTACAACGGTAGCCTTAATTTTCGCTTTCGGTACACCGATAACCGAATTATCGAAGAACCTTTTGATAGATTTGATATTGAATCAGAAAACACCACCTACGAATTTACTTATCGCCAACCCCTATTACAGAAACCCACAGAAGACCTTACTATGGGGTTAGCTTTCTATAGAAACGACTCTTTCACTACTTTTGGGGGAGAACCTTTCCAGATATCCCGCAGTACAGAACCTGATGGAAAAATTCATATTAGTGCGCTGCGTTTTTTCCAAGAATATACCACTCGTAATGCTACTCAAGTTTTAGCTTTGCGTTCTCAATTTAGTTTAGGTATAAATGTTTTTGACGCTACCATTAATGAGCGAGATATACCCGATAGTGAATTTCTTGCTTGGAGAGGACAAGCGCAATATTTAAAACTGCTTAGTCCTAATATTACTTTACTATTGCGAGGAGATTTACAATTTGCCAATGAAGCTTTAGTTCCTACAGAACAATTTAGTTTAGGAGGTGCTTTAAGTGTTAGAGGTTATCGTCAGGATGCTTTATTAGGAGACAACGGGTTATTTAGCTCCGCAGAACTGAGATTTACTGTTCTCCGTATTACTAAATGGAAAACTAACCTACAATTAACACCCTTTTTTGATTTTGGTAAAGTTTGGAACTCCGATGATATCACTTTAAACATCAATACTTTAGTTTCCACTGGTATTGGATTACGTTTACAAATTAACGATTATTTCGCTGCACGTTTAGATTACGGCATTCCTTTAGTAGATTTAGCAACAAACAGTGACACTTTACAAGAAAATGGATTTTACTTTTCCCTAGAATTAAAACCATTTTAGTCATTTAACATTTATCATTTATCATTTACCATTTATCATTTACCATTTATCAGTTAATAAAGATCTACTAAAAATGAACTACCGACTACTAACCACTAACCACTAACAAGAAACTATGAACAAAATAAAAAAATTATTATTACTTCTAACAACATTTACTTTAATTTTATCCCCTCCAAAACTAAATAATGTTTCTGCCACAGAACAAGAAGCACAGCAACTATATCAACAAAATAGATATTCAGAAGCAATTAATGTAGTAGAAAAAAACATTAAAAACTATCAACAATCAGGAGATATTGTTGGAGTCGCGATCGCGACTCGTAATTTAGCTTTAATTTATCATAAATTAGGCAGTTGGGAAGAAGCAGAAATAACCCTTGCTAAAGCCGAAAATATTATTAATAGTATTGATAATCAAGCTGCAAAAAGTCAGTTATTAGCTCAAGTATTAGAAGTAAGAGGACAGATTGAATTATCTCTAGGGCGATCGCAAAAAGCCTTGGAAACTTGGCAACAAGCCACCTCTTTGTATGAGGAACAAGAAAACATTACAGGATTTACGCAAAGCAAAATTTACCAGGCTTACGCCTTACAAGCCTTGGGTTTATATTCTCAAAGTATTAAAACTCTTACCGAGATTAACAATCAGTTAAAAGCAGAACCAGATACTGTAATTAAAGCTCAAGCTTTACTCAATACAGGTAATGTTTTAAATCGTATCGGAAGGTACAAAGCAGCTAAAACTGTCTTAGAATCCAGCTTGGCTATTGCAGAAAAACTCAACAATAAAGCAATCATAGGAAATACATTTTTAAGTTTAGGAAATAATGCCAGATTTCAAGAACAATTAGAGCCAGGATTAGAATTTTATCAACAAGGTATCGATATAGCTTCTAGTTCTGATATTGAGTTAAGAGGAAAACTTAATCAACTAGAAGTTTTAATTAGTTTAGGAAGGATCAATGATGCTACTAACAAAGCCAGAGAAATTGAGCAACTTTTAACCCAGATCCCCCCCCAACAAACTACAATTCAAGGAAGAGTTAGTTTAGCCCGTAATCTATTAAAATTAGACAGTAACCCCAATAAAGTTACTCAAATTTTAGTTTCAGCAATTAAGCAAGCTAAAAACTTAGGAATTAAACGAATTGAATCGGAAGCTTTAGGTATTTTAGGGAATATCTATGAACGAAATCAACAATGGCAAGCAGCCGAGGAAATAACTGAAAAAGCCTTAGTAATTGCCCAAAGCATTAATGCTAAAGAATTGACTTATCAATGGCAATGGCAATTAGGTAGAATATTCAAAGCTCAAGGTGATACAGAAAAAGCGATTACCGCCTATATTCAAGCTACAAATAATCTTCAATCTCTCCGCAGGGATTTAGTTGCCATTAGTTCTGATATCAAATATTCTTTCCGAGAAAAAATTGAACCAGTATATCGGGAATTAGCAGCATTATTATTACAACCAGGAGCAACTCAAGCTGACTTAAATCAAGCTAGGGAAGTTATCGAATCATTACAGGTAGCAGAATTAGATAACTTCTTTCGGGATGCCTGTTTAGATACTAAACCTACCAAAATCGATCGCTTAGATGATACTGCTGCTATTTTCTACACTATTATTATTGAAGATCGGCTAGAAGTGATTGCAGCTATCCCCAATAAACCTCTACAGCACTATTCCAACCAACTACCCCCATCAGAAATCGAAATTGTTGTTACTTCTGCTAACAGTCAAATTAGTAAGCACCGTCGTCTTAACTTGAAAGTATTACAACAGGCTTATGATTGGTTGATTCGCCCCCTAGAAGCAGATTTAGTAGCCAATAAAATTGAAACTTTAGTGTTCGTTCCCGATGGTGTTTTACGCAACCTTCCCCCTGCCACTTTATACGATGGGGAACAGTATTTGATCGAAAAATACAGTCTTGCGATCGCTCCCAGCCTCCAACTGGTAGAATTAAACGACAGGGATAAAAACCGTCAAGAGCTACTCCTAGCAGGGCTTTCCCAACCTCGTCAGGGCTTTCCCAGTCTCCCAGGAGTCCAACAAGAGATCCAACAAATTAAGCCTCTCTTTGCCTCAGAAGTGCTGTTAAATGATAGTTTCACCGAACTCAACTTTACCCGTTCTGCCAGTCAAACCCCTTATCGTATAGTTCACTTAGCCACTCATGGTCAGTTTAGCTCTAATTCAGAAGAGACTTTTGTTTTAACCTGGGATGAGCGGATCAACATTGATGAATTAAATCGTCTAATTCGTGGGGATAGTAAACAACTACGCCCAGTAGATTTACTCGTACTGAGTGCTTGCGAAACTGCTACGGGCGATCGCAATTCTGTTTTGGGATTGGCTGGAATCGCTGTACGTGGGGGAGCGCGGAGTACTATTGCTTCTCTCTGGGCAGTTAGCGATGAAGCGACTGTGGCTCTGATGACTAATTTTTATCAGGAATTAGCCCAAGGAAAGATTAGCAAAGCAGAAGCCTTACGTCGCGCCCAACAAAGTATACTAAAAAACGAAAAGTTTTCCCATCCCTTTTACTGGTCAGCTTTTATCTTAGTAGGAAATTGGCTTTGAACATTTAACATTTATCATTTAACATTTATCATTTACCATTTATTATTTAGCAGGAAAAGATGTTCGTTTTTCAACTCTATTGCCTAACTAAGCTTTTTGCTCTGCTTTTCTACAATTCGTTTTTTCTGGAAGAATAGGGGTGATTTTTGGGGAAGAAGAGGCTGAGACTTCAGAAAGATCGCCTGCTGGGGAATCTTCAAAAATTGCTCCCCGTGCAATCAAATCGTTTTTGAGGGATTCTGAAATACCTGAATTAGAACCAAAGCAAGCATTTTCTACATTAGCACTATTGAAATCAGCACCAGTCAGGTTCGCACCAGTCAAGTTGGCACTCTTGAGATTAGCACCTGTCAGGTTGGCACGAATCAGGTAAACACCGATGAGGTTAGCATTACTGAGGTTAGCATCAGTGAGATTAGCACCATTAAGATAGGAATCAGTTAGGTTGGCACCACTCAAATTGGCATTAGTGAGATTGGCACAAATTAGATAGGCATTACTTAAATTAGTATCAGTAAGATTGGCACTACTCAAATTAGCACCAGTGAGATTCTGATTTTTCGCACCTTGATCCAGAATTTTCCTAACCTTATGCCGTTTAGAATCGAGTTTCTTCCTTCTCCTATCGGTACCTTTTAGGATGGTAAGAATTAGAGTTAAAAGTTTGATTGGCTAAACTCCTAAAATGAAAGTAAATTGTCATGGCTGGGCAGTGAGTTTTTTACCATCTGCCCACTACTTTTAAGAAGTAAGAATTACAAGAGCAAAAACCTCTTTGAAAAAAGAGGTTTATCACCGAATAACAAAAAAATCAACTTAATTATAAATTTTCTATGCTTGCTTTTTACGCTTTAGACCTAAGCCTAAACCACTAATAGTTAGAAGTCCGAGAATAGTAGTAGGTTCGGGAACAGGTACGCCGGTGTATTCTACTTCGGCAAGATATTCACCACCAGCAGGTAAGACACCATCTTCAAACTCAAATCCGTCATCAAGGAATGTTTCTAGGATACCTTCATCATTTACGAAGTCTATCCCAGCAACTGTTATTGCTTGGCCTTGACCAGCTGCCAATGCAAACTCCACACTGTTATCGGTATCAAAAAAGCCTATAAAATCCGTACCATCAGCTATAGTTGCTGTTACATCTCCCGCTCCGGTTTCGCTACCAACACCGTCAAAAGTAAAAACTAGAGGATCAACGAGTTCATATCTAAATTCTTCAGAGCCATCGCCTGGGAGATTTGCGATGCGTGTAAAATTGCCTACAGCAGGTACCAAGTCTTGTAAAAAGATTGGGGGAGCCTGCGCAAAGGGCGGAGCAAACACACCATCGGCATTATCAACAGAAGCAGCACCTATACCGTCATTAGGAGGATCTGCGGTTACATCGGGGCTAAATATGACTGTGAAAATATCGTCGTCATCATCAGGATTAACGTCAGAGAAAAAATCGCTGGTTCCATTACTCCAGCCGAGAGTACTTGCCTGAGCGGGAGCAACAGCGATACCAATAACAGAGAGCGCACCGAAAGCAGCAACTCCTACAGGAGCGAGCTTTTGTAATAAATTAGTTGGGTTCATAATCTATCCTTAATCTAAACGGTATAGAAGAATACTTTAACTAGGTATTTGATTAAACTAGCTAATACGAGGTAGTATAAACCCTGTATTGAGATAAAAATGCTATTTACAACACATTCTTATCAAAATATTTACATTTTCTTGTCGTATGCTTTACATTTAAAGAATAAGTATTTATTCTGAGCTACCCAAGACTGACACGCTATGCAATACTGTTCGGTTAAGCTCGAAAACACCCGTTCAGGAGGAATTAAGAATTTACGCACTCAGCACAAAAAAAGGTCTATAAACCTTGATTTTCTGTTCCCTGTTCCCTATTTCCTTATGCGTAGCAGTATCCTTTAGGGCGAACAAATAGCTAAAAAGTACTGTTTTCAAACTCGATGCAGTTAAAAAAAACCAAGCTTTTGAAATAACGATAGTGTTATGCTATAACCTTCTGTGGTGCAAGAGCGATTAACTATAACCTTTCTCAAACTAAGTGAGCTACAGTCAATGAACAATGAACGATGAACGAAAACCAAAATATTTGTTATATCTCATTAAAATGAGAACCGCTATATATATAACCAATGTTAAAATTAGAAAACTTTTTTAGCTATCACAAGGAACGCAAAATAGCAGTAGTTCTAGCTTTATTTGGCACTGTGATGCCTGTGCCTGGACTACAAAAATTTTATCTAGGACAGCCAGTTTGGGGTGTTGTCTATCTTCTGTTGAGTTCTGTTTCAGTCTCCATAACTGTTGCTGCTTGTGCCATTGATGCAGTCTGGTACTTGAGTCAAGACATAGAACAGTTTAATCTCCAGTTCAATGGACAAACTAGTGGAATGATCGCCAATAGTAACCAAGTAAAAGCCCTAGCAGAAGCTTTACGTGAACTAGATCGATTAAGAGAAGAAGGATTAGTAACTGAATATGAGTTTGAACAAAAACGTCGTCAGTTACTAGAAAAAGTAGGCTAGTTGCACTAAAAATGAACTACTAACTACCAACTCCGAACTCCGAACTCTATGCGAAGCGGTATTCTTTAGGGCGAACTCCGAACTCCCATGACTAAAGTATCTTTTCTAATCCATAGACCAAAGAAGTAAGTTGAGTTACTTTGCGAATAGCCAGCAAAACTCCAGGCATATAACAAGAGCGATCGCTGGTATCATGACGAAGAGTATAAATTTGACCAGGTGCGCCAAAAATAACTTCTTGATGAGCTATTAAACCAGGTAATCTGATACTGTGAATGCGGATATTTTCTTCAGCCAGACTCCCCCTAGCACCAGGTATATGTTCTGTTTCTGTGACTAGTTGGGGATTATAAGTTTTGCCCATCTCTGCCAACATTTGAGCCGTTTTAATTGCTGTACCGCTTGGGGCATCGGCTTTTTGATTATGATGTAACTCAATGATTTCTACGTGATCGAAATATTCCGAAGCTCGAATTGCTGCTTGTTGTAATAAAACCATCCCTATAGAAAAGTTAGGTATAATCAGAGTACCTGTACTAGCTTTTTCCGCAAACTCAGCTAAATCTTTAAGCTCTTCTTCACTTAAGCCTGTAGTTCCCACTACTGGACGAACTCCATACGCGATCGCACTACGAACATTATCGTATATAGTATCAGGATGGGTAAAATCTACCATTACCCCTTGTACTTTTTCCTGAGTTGCCAAGACCAAAACACTTTGTAAATCATTAACTATGGGAACTTCTAATGCACCGCAACCAGCCACCTCTCCCACATCTTGACCTAGATACTGGGGATTTTTATCTACTGCTCCCACTAGAATCATATCTTCAGCAGCAGCAACCGCTTTAATTACTTCTCGACCCATCTTTCCCGCAGCACCATTAACCACAACTGGAATAGGTGATTTGTCTTTCATATTGATCACAACATCTTTAAAAGTACTGAAAGGAATTTTAATACCAATTCTTCAAAATAACCAAACTCAGTATCCTAATTAAGGATCGGTTGAGAAGATATTTCTTTCACAGTTATGCGGTACACCAGATCCAATACTGTTCGGTTAAGAAGGTTGTCTGTTGAGAAAGAGAGAGAAGACAAGGAAGAGAGGGAAGAGAGGGGAGTTTTTTCTATTACTTCTTCCCATACTTCCCACACCTCCTATACTTCCCACACCTCCCACACTCTCCACACTCCCTAATTTCATTAAGTTTTTAGGCTTATCCGAACAGTATTGACACCAGATCAACTATTTCCCATAAACGATGAACGATCAACAATCCTAAAGGATACCGCTTTGCATATCAACAAAAGGCTTAAGGTAACAGTACCTCACCAGTACGAGAACTGCTATAAGTGAGAGAAACTTGACATTTTTTTTAAAAACCGTAACAATAGATACAGAAAGTAAATCGTTCATCTCTCTAGATTTTTTAATCGAGAGACGGAAGTAAGGAAAATTCCTGAAGGAACGCGCCTCATACTTCTTTAAGAACTCTCGGAGGCGAATATGAAAATTACTTATCGCGGTGTTAGTTACGACTACAATCCCCCAACTGTAGCAGTACAAGAAAGTAATGTTGCAGGTAAATTTCGGGGACTAGATTGGCGATTCCATAACCTCAAAAAATCTCCTGTTTTACAACCACCAGTTAATCTGACTTATCGTGGTGTGGCTTATTCTAATCGTCCTACCACAACTCAAACAACAACACCCACAAGTGTTCAGGAAAAATCTCGTTGGTTGATTTTAAATCGTCAAAAGGTAACTAAAAATCGACACAATTCGATGTTACGTCGCACCTCTTATGAACTAGGTTTAATTTAACTAATACTTGACAATTAGTATGTATTTAGCGTTAGATGATTTGTTGGTTTGGCAAACTATCTAACGTTTTTTCTTATTTTCTTAGTCAAATCTTATTGCAACTATATGTAGTTCAACCTAAAAAAACTTAAAATACATCAAAATTAAATTATCCCTAAAACCTAACCCCTAAAACCTAATACCTATCATCACTATTTAATGTTTAATAAAGTGGAGCTACTTAGTGAGATGTCAAGAAACTCAATTTCTCGTCATAATGATAGATAGTTACTAAAACTCTATATTTACAATGACAGCATCAAAAGAACAGTTTGAAATAGAAAAGACCGATAAAGAATGGCAAGAAATCTTAACTCCTGAACAATATCGCGTTTTAAGAAAACATGGTACAGAAAGAGCTGGGACTAGTCCTCTAGATAAAGTTTATGACCAGGGTACCTATGAGTGTGCTGGTTGCGGACAGCCTCTGTTTACTTCAGACACTAAATATAACAGTGGCACTGGATGGCCCAGTTTTTATGCTCCCATTGAAGGAGCAATCGCAACTACAGTAGATCGTTCTTTGTTTATGGTGAGAACAGAAGTTCACTGTAGTCGTTGTGGTGGACATTTGGGTCACGTTTTTGGTGATGGTCCCCGTCCTACTGGTCAAAGGTATTGTATGAATGGGGTTTCTCTAAATTTTGTACCCGCAAAATCTGAGTAGCTTGAACTACTTAGCTAAAATCACTCAGATAGTGGGATGTCTTTTAACCCACTATCTAACTAACTTTTTTCTTCATAGACATGAACGTCTTGTTGAGGATAAGGAATACTAATACCAACTGCATCAAATTGTTTTTTGATCGTTTCGGTGGTATCAAAAAAAACATTCCAATAGTCTGCGCCATTAACCCAAGGACGAACAGCAAAATTCACACTACTATCTGCTAACTCACATACACTCACTATAGCTGGTGGGTCTTGGAGAATACGATCATCTTGATTTAGTATGTCCCAAATAATTTGTTTAGCTTGATCAATATCGTCCTTATAACCAATACCAAATACTAAATCTACGCGGCGTATGGGAAAAGCAGAATAATTGATAATATTTCCTGCCATAATATTGGAGTTAGGCACAATAATCTTTTTGTTGTCTGGACTCTTTAGAATAGTGTAAAAAATTTCTATGGAGTTA
>JASJDB010000348.1 GCA_030065315.1 Xenococcaceae cyanobacterium MO_167.B52
GAAACGCCCCTAACTAGGATAATTAATTATGAGAAATAGAGTTTAGAAAACGAAAGTGGTTCTAATTACACCAATAACTGCGTCAGATTCACTTTTATCTCCGTTAGGTGCTTGAATCCAAATTACACCAGGAGTGAGCGATATATTATCGCTAAATTGATATTTGTAAAAACCTTCTATATGCAAAGGGTTGTCTTCTCCATTAGCATAAGGTTGTACACCAATAATTAGACCAGCTAAACTACCTTCTTTAATTAGGTCGGGGAATGCAACGCCAAGACCGTAAGACCAGATGTCAGAGTCACCACCTCTTCCTTCAGCGGGGTCAGCATCAGCATACATACCAAAAGCATTAATTGCTATTCTAGAGCTAATTTCATAGGCAGCAGCTAAACCGTAAGCATTAACACTTACTTTTCTATCATCTCCTAGAGGCTGTCTAGCAAAACTAGTACCAACTCCTAAGTCGAAGATAACGTTGGAACTAGTATCTCGGTTGCCAGTTGCATCTAAAGCATTGGGTGAAAACTGACCATTAACATAGGTTGCAGCAAGCTGTAGCTTATCATCTAATAAGTTAAAAGTAAGCTGTCCTAAGATGGAGTACTCCTCGTTAAATAGACCGCCATCAGTATCAGCATCAGGATTAAATGTCTCTCCACTGAAGAACCCAGCACTAATAGTTAAGAGCTCAAGGGGATTAACATTAAACCCAATACCACCACCAGAAGGTAAACCAATTTTATAGATCGGACTAGATTCCCCAAAGCTAGATAGGGAGCCAGTAGCACCAGTAAAAGTATCTAGATAGGGACTAATTGTGGGTACAAAATCTTGCCATAGAGGGAAAGCAGCAGGTACATAAACGTCAACTATATCGCCAATGGGAAAATAGTACGCTAACCAACCAATCCCCAAATCATTGCCACTGTCAGCAGTTTGATAAGTTAGAACGCCAGTATCTATTCCATCAAAAGGTGTAGCGTTAGAAGCATCTAAACGAGTATATAGAGCGTCTTGTCCTGTGAAACTGGAAACAAAGGCTAGACGGACTCTGTCTTGAAACACAACCTGGTTATCATAGTTGAATTCTTGAGCCAGACCGAATACAACTTCACCTTCTAGTTTGGTAGTAGTAGAAAACTGATGGTCTTCTAGGAAAGCAATACGACTTTCTAGATTATCGACTCTACCTCCTAGAGTAGCCAATTCTGCCTCAAATTCTCTAATGAGTCTGTTAAGAGTATCAATATCTTCTCTGATGATCGCTTCAGAAGAAGCAATGAGACGCTCGATTTGATTTAAGCAAGAGTTCAAACCAGCAGCAAATTCGTAACGAGATAAGGCTCTATTGCCACGATAAGTTTGGTTAGGATAACCCACAATACAGCCATAACGATCTACTAAGCTACGTAAGGCTTCGTATGCCCAATCGGAAGGGGAAACATCCCGCAGTTGGTTGACATTAGTTACTTGGTTGATGGAGTTGCTTCTGCCCTCAGTACCATAATTTTGTAGTTGCTTGAATAGCTGGCTATTGTCAGTCACATTTTGAGCAGCTACGGGGGATGATAAAGCAGCCCCAAGAATTGCTGGACTTGCCAGCAAAGCATTACGTATTGGTTTTGTCATTGTCCTCACACCTTAAAAGGTCACACGTTAAAAAAAGATACACAAAATTACTATGTCTGTATTGTTTAAAATAAAGACATAGTAATGTAATATATCTGTATGTATGAAATAGTACTACTTAGGTTAGCAAAATTTGTTGAAGCTCCTTAGTAGTGTGATATACAAACTAATATCTATGTATGACAATGTCAATTATTCTTAATTATTCGTTGACATTTCCTGCTCTCAAAAGGGGATGAACGAAATTTTCTGTGGAAAACTTTTTTCTCATTATTAAAGGATAAAGAAGGATTTAGTAGTTATAAAGAAATAGGCTTCTTGGTTATATACGGTTCATAGCGAGCGATGTGACATATAAACTTGCACACGCCTTGTATCATATCTTGTTTTTATTGTCAGAATTGTTTAAGTACCTTTAGTTCAGCTAAACTCATGAAATGAGAGAAATTAATATTGTTCGGGTCGAAACTCCAGGACTAAGCAGGATAAACTAAATACTGCAAACCATAATAATTAACCTTTTCTGAATTATGTCAGCAGTAGTAGAAATTTATACTTGGGAATTTTGTCCTTTTTGTATTCGTGCTAAAGCTTTACTAGATAAGAAAGGAGTACAATACACCGAGTATGGTATCGATGGAGATGAAGTAGCCAGAGAGAAAATGGCACAAAGAGCTAATGGGAAAACAAGCTTACCTCAAATCTTTATAGATGACCGCCATATTGGAGGTTGCGATGATATCTATGCCTTAGAACGAGAAGGTAAATTAGACTCTATTTTAGGTATTAATTAACTATTTATCTATGAAATTAGCATTTATCATTGATCCTATAGCCAGCCTTGATCCTGGACATGATACCAGTGTCGCAATCATGGAATCGGCTCAAATTCTGGGACATCAAGTATGGATTACTCAAGCTAATCAGTTAAGTGTGATTGAGGGAAAAGCTTGGGGGATACTACAAGAAGTAAAACTCAAACCTGTAGAGTTAGTTAATGGTATTTGGAAAAATGAGCCTGATTGGTACGAAGTTTCTGAAGGAATTTTAACCTGTTTAGAAGCAATGGATGCAGTGTGGATGCGGATCGACCCACCTGTAGATGTTCCTTATCTTTATGCAACTTACATCTTGGATTTAATTGATCCTAAACAAACTTTAGTAGTTAATTCTCCTTCAGGATTGAGAAATGCTAATGAAAAGGTCTATGCCCTCCAATTTACTTCCGTAATTCCTGAGACTATAGTCAGTCAGGATAAAAATGTGATTGGAGATTTTGTCAACCAGAAACAATCTGCGGTACTCAAACCTTTGGGGGGGAAAGGGGGGGAAGGAATATTATTTTTGACTTCAGGCGATCGCAATTTTAATTCCCTAATTGAAATTAGTACCAAACAAGGTACTGAGCCTGTCATGGTACAAGAATATTTACCAGCAGCTAAAGAAGGAGATAAACGCATTATTCTGTTAGACGGAGAACCAATAGGTGCAGTTAACAGAATCCCTACTGGTAAAGAATTTCGTGGCAATATGGCAGTAGGAGGACGAGTCGCTCAGGTGGAAATTACCGAGCGAGAACAAACAATATGTCAAACTGTAGCTCCGAAACTGCGACAAGACGGTTTATATTTTGTTGGCATTGATGTTATTGGGGGTTATTTGACAGAAGTTAATGTTACCAGCCCCACAGGAATCCGAGAAATTGATCGTCTCAATCAAGTTAGTTTAGGTAAGCAAGTAATTCAATGGTTGGAAAAAACCATTGATAATTCATGATTGATCATTGATAATTAGTCTTATTGTTCAATAGGCATAAAGGCAAATCAATGGTTAATACCCAGACAAGGAAAGCAGATCACTTGCGGATCTGTCTGGAAGAGGATGTACAGTTTCATCGTGTTACTAATGGGTTAGACAAGTATCGTTTTACCCATTGTTGTCTACCAGAATTAGATTTAGATGCCATCGATCTGAGCACTAGCTTTCTGGGCAAAGAACTTAATGCACCTCTTCTGATTTCTTCCATGACTGGGGGAACAGAGCAAGCAAAACAAATCAACTATCGCCTGGCAGAGGTGGCACAAAATCACCGTTTAGCGATGGGTGTGGGTTCCCAACGGATCGCTATCGAAAAGCCTGATACAGCTTACAGTTTTGCGATTAGAAATATTGCTCCAGATGCCCTACTATTTGCTAATATCGGGGCAATTCAATTAAATTACACCTACGGTTTAGAGCAATGCTTAAAGGCGGTAGAAATGCTGCAAGCGGATGCTTTAATTTTGCATCTCAACCCTTTACAAGAAGCTATCCAACCCAGAGGAGATATTAACTTTAAAGGCTTGTTAGATAAAATTGACGATCTTTGTCAGAAGTTGTCTGTCCCAGTGATTGCCAAAGAAGTGGGCAATGGTATCTCAGTTAGTATGACTCAAAAGTTAATCGAGGCAGGTGTTACCGCCATCGACGTAGCTGGTGCGGGTGGGACTTCTTGGGCAAAAGTCGAAAGCGAAAGAGCGGAAAACAATATTCAGAGAAGATTAGGGCAAACCTTTGCCGATTGGGGCATTCCTACAGCTCAATGTATTACCACAATTCGAGATCGCTATTCTGAAGTACCTTTAATTGCTTCAGGAGGATTACGCAACGGACTAGAAGTTGCCAAAACTATTGCTTTGGGAGCAGATTTGGCTGGTTTGGCTTTCCCTTTTCTCCAAGCAGCATCCCAATCACCTGAAGCTCTAGAAGAATTGGTACAGTTATTATTAGCGGAAATTCGTATTGTGCTATTTTGTACAGGAAATGGCACAATTCTAGATTTTCAACAGTCTCAATGTCTAGAAAAAATTAGTTAAAGACAGTTCTCAATTTTTAGTTGGTTACTGGTTTATAGATCTCGCCATAAGTGTGATCGCTGTTAATTTCAACAACTAAATCCACCAAGTCTGGATTGTTGATCAGAGGACTAATAAACAGCTCTGGGTGGAGAGCACGCCAAAAATAATCAACGAACTCTTCAATTTCCTCATCGCTCATTCCTGTTTTGCCACTGGCAATCATTTTATGCTCCGCTTCTTTACGCCACTTCTTACTGTATTGATAATCCTTGGGATATAACACCAAAAGGCGGTCTAACTTATCCCATAAGGGAATATAGGCTTTGAGTCTTTCATTGTTGTCTTTGGCAAATTGAATATCTTGAATTGTTTTAATAGGAGGGAGGGGAACATCAAATAAATCATGATCTATGGGACGAACTCCCACAAACCAACCTTCAAATAAAACAATATCTGCTTTGGAGATTGACTCTGGCTTTACGCGATCGCCAATGCCCTTGTAAAGAGATTTATCAAACCGAGGAATTAAAATCGGTTCCTTAGATTCTTTTTGAAGACACTGTTCTAGCACTTTTATCCCCAAATAAATATCATGGGTACCAGGGGGACCACGCCAGATTAATCTCGGATCATTTTTTTGTAGCTTATGTCTTTCTGTATAGGTTTTGTAAAGGTCATCTAAGGAAATATTAGCGGTAGTATAGCCAAGATGGTCTAAAAGCACACTTAAAATTAGGGCTAAAGTACTTTTTCCAGTTCCCTGTCCTCCCAAAATCCCTTGGATAGGAGTTCTCCCTAGTTGTTGCCGCATTTCCGCCAGATTTACCGCTAAAGGTAACCATAAATTCCACAATAGGGAGAAAATTTCTATTTCATCTTGAATTCCCTTACTAGAACAGCATTCAACAATATCTTGATAGACAGAACAAAAAAGCTGCGATCGCGCTTCAATCAGTTTTTCACAATTGTTTTTAGTAATCCCAAAAGAATGGGATTGAGCAAAATCGACTAGTTCTCTAGCTACTAATTCATCTTGTTCGATTTCTGTGGGTTTTTTGCCCTCTGTCCAATTGCGTAAAATGTCAATCGTTGTTTTGTCGAGTTTTCGCATTATTTTTAAGAACCTAACTTGAAAGCTTCTAGAAATAGGCTGTAAGTAAGACCAATTTTAAATAAATTTAAAGTATTCACTAACAGAGAGTCTCGAAACTGATTAGAATTCGATACTTTACGACTATAAACCAACTTACTGACAATTTCTGTAAAAACAAACAAGGTAGCTGCTCCTGTTACATCCCAAGCTGCGTCTTGTCCCGCCGTAGTAACAATTGCTGACCCCATAAAAAAACCCATGAGAATACTGATAAAACTCAAAGCAATTCTACGCCAAGGATTGCTAAATAAAAGTTCCAGCTTTACTTCGGCAATAGTAATTAGGTTATTCAGACGAGTTCGCTGCATACTAGTAATTTACTGGGGTAATTGATGAGATTTATTTGGTCAATCGGTCTAATAGTATAAGACCAATAAGAATTCCTGCAAAGTGAGAAAAAATTGTGTGCACATTAGCAATTAAAGCCATAATTTCTACGGGTTCAATCAATTGATTAGTATTGTAAACCGCAGTACCTTGGGGGATTTGAGAAGCTTTACCGTATAATAGTCCAGCAAAGGCTTCTGCCCCAATAATCGAAATAAACATTCCGACAAGATTACTGATTAACCCCAGTTTAATCAATCTGATAGTGTATTTTCGATTGGGACGGTTTGGGGAATTTGCTTGTTGTAAAGATTTGCCAATGGAAATGTAACGACGAAAGAAGAAGAAAATACTCATTCCCAAGGTTAAAACTCCCACAGTGGCACAAAAAAGGGCTAAGTTCTTATTCCCGCCTAAAGAACTATCACTGTTTAACAAGGGACTAGACAACAACAGAAGCATCAAGGATACGATTCCCAAAACTAACTGTAACCAAAAGCCCGCATGACCCAAGATAGTCAGAGTTGAAGCAATTTGTTTAACTTTTGGTGATAGGGGAGAAAAAGAAGTAATTTTCGATTCTCTAGTCATTAGTTTTATTCCATTGGGGCTGCCCAATGCTCCAATTATAACTTTAGCTCTTATACTAGAATAAATTATAGATAGAGTGAGTAGGCGAGGTGGTTGCATTCTTTGTTACTGAGTTAACAAAGACTGAGGAAAGTCCGGACTCCCGAAAGATCAGACTTGCTGGGTAATGCCCAGTGCAGGCGACTGTGAGGATAGTGCCACAGAAAAATACCGCCTTTTCATTGAACATTGAACATTGAACATTGAACGGTAAAAACTGATAAATGATAAATGATAAATGAACAATGAACAAGGTAAGGGTGCAAAGGTGCGGTAAGAGCGCACCAGCAACATCGAGAGGTGTTGGCTCGGTAAACCCCGGTGGGGAGCAAGGTCGGAGGAACAAGGGTTGATCTTTTTCCCGTTCCGTTTTGGTGAACCGCTGGAGG
>JASJDB010000349.1 GCA_030065315.1 Xenococcaceae cyanobacterium MO_167.B52
CCAATAGTCGCCGAAAGAGCGACCAGTTGAATTTCGGGAGGACAATAGATAATCGATTCTTCCCATACCGTACCCCGAAAGCGATCGCCCAAATAATGGCATTCATCTAGTACCACCGCATCCACTGATTCTAGGGAAGTTCCCACTTCCCCCACTGGAGTTTCATAGAGCATATTGCGAAAAATCTCTGTGGTCATAACCACCACAGCAGCATTGGGATTAATTAAAATATCCCCTGTAATTAAACCAACTCTTTTCGGGTCATCTTGACCAAACTGCTCCCTAAAATCACGAAATTTTTGATTAGAAAGAGCTTTTAAAGGCGTAGTGTAAAAAACTCTCTTTCCTCTGCTTAAAGCACGATGTATGGCGTATTCTCCGATCAAAGTTTTCCCTGAACCCGTAGGAGCGCATACTACTACTGATTTATTAGCATTTAATGCAGCGATCGCTTTTTGTTGAAAATCGTCTAGTTCAAAAGGAAATAGTTGTTTGAGATTTAATTGTTGAGAAACAGAAGAATTAGATTTCACGCTAGATAATATTATGTTGGGAATTGTGACATCACCAATTGAAAGTTAACTACTATTGTGACACTTTTCGCTAGATTATTTTTGTAACAGATGAGTTATTTGTTCATCGTTCATTGTTCCTACTAACTACTAACTACTAACCTTTCTTAGATCAGCTTGCCACAGTTCCAAGTCAGCCAAAGCGCGATCGCGATATTTGCCGTATCTTTCCTTTTTACTGCGAATTTTCGTTGATAATTGGGGAATAATGCCGAAATTTGGGGGCATGGGTTGAAAATGTTTGGGAGAAGCAGAACTAATAAACTCAAACAACGCACCCATCATAGTAGTTTCAGGTAGAGTTACAGTATTCTTGCTCAAGAATATTCTGGCAGCATTTGTCCCTGCTAACCAACCCCCCGCAGCAGCAGCAGTATAGCCTTCTGTACCAATTAATTGACCAGCAGCCAGTAAAGTAGGGCGGGTTTTGAACTGTAGAGTAGGATGCAATAATTCAGGAGAATTAATAAAAGTGTTGCGGTGCATCACTCCCATGCGAACAAACTCCGCATTTTCTAAGCCTGGAATTAATTTAAAAACTCGTTTTTGCTCTCCCCAACGCAAGTTAGTTTGAAACCCTACCATATTCCATAGTTGTCCTGCTTTATCCTCTTGACGTAGTTGCACCACTGCATAGGGACGTTTATCCTTATTCTCTGGAGCGCGGAAATCCCCTAAACGAGCATCAAATAACCCCACAGGTTTTAGGGGACCATAACGCATAGTATCTTCCCCTCGTTGCGCTAATTCTTCAATAGGCAGACATCCTTCAAAGAATTTTGCAGTTTCCCGTTCAAAATCTTTTAATTCAGCCTGTTCTGCTTGGGATAGTTCCTGATGAAAGTGTAAATACTGTTCCTTATTCATGGGACAGTTCAGATAAGCTGCTTCTCCCTTATCATAACGAGATGCCAGAAAAGCAATATCGCGGTTAATGGACTCTCCCACAATAATCGGACTAGCAGCATCAAAAAAACTCATATACTCCATCCCCGTAAACCTTTGTAAGTCTTCGGTAAGTTGGGGACTAGTCAGAGGACCCGTAGTTAACACTACTACTCCTTCTGAGGGAATTTTTGTCACTTCTTCCCGTCGAAAATCCACTAAAGGATGGTTTGCCAAAGTAGTAGTTAGTTCCGAACTAAAGACCCCCCGATCCACAGCTAAAGCCCCGCCCGCAGGCACTGAATGACGATCCGCAGTACCGATAATAATCGAACCTAAACGGCGTAATTCTTCATGTAATAAACCCGCAGCGCGATCGCTGGACATAGCTCCAAAAGAGTTGCTACAGACTAATTCTGCCAATTCTTGACTATGATGAGCAGGAGAAGTTCTTACAGGGCGCATTTCATAGAAGGTTACAGGAACACCTGCTTGAGCAATTTGCCATGCTGCTTCTGTTCCTGCTAAACCACCGCCAATTACTATTACTCTATCTTGGGTCATCTCTTGTTAGATTATGAATCAGATATCTAGGGTATCTTAAAGTGATCCTCAATAGTTTAAGTTTCTGAGGTTGTAGAGCTATTAAAAGTAGGAGAGAGAAAAGCTACTACTGCACCTAACACGAAACCAATAACATTACGAAATAAAGGTAAAAACTCAGGAGTTCTAGTTACAACTGGACCAATGCCAAAAGCCAGGAACAAAATTCCCCAGAGAGGAGAAATAATCAAAGCCCATTGCCAAGCTATAACTTGCCCTTCTTTTCTTGGGATAGCAGCTATTCCCAAAATTACACCACCTAAAACCGAACTTAAAAGAGTTAGAATCCATTGTTCTCTGGGTAATCCAGGAACAACATTACAACCACCTTGGACTAAACAACCTTTGACCGCATTAAGAGCTGCTACAATTGCATTATTTTCACCGTTTTCTCGCACATAGTACATATTGCCAAAGCGAGTCTGCAATTCAATCCAAAAAGTACGGGGTAACAGTTCATATACATCATCCCCAATGCTAAAGGCTAGTATGTTGCCACCTCTGCCATCTGCCACTAGTAAAATACTTTTATCGTCCAAACCCCAATATTTAATCACTGCTCTACCGGGAGTACGGTCATATTGAGTTAAAACTCGCATTTTCCAGCCCGTTTCTGCTTCAAAGTTTTCTAATTCTTCAATGAGGGATTGTTCTTGAAGAGTAGGCAAAAAGTTCGCCAAATCTACTACAGGAGTTACTGTATCAGGTAACAATTCTGGATTATTAACCGCTAAAGCTGTGGGGGTAAAAAAGGTAGCAAAAGTCAGCAAGCAACTACCAATGAGTAGAAAAAATCGTTGTATAAATTGTTTTGGCATAATATGTTTTGTTAAAAAACTCCTAGTAAAAATAACTATTGTATCGAGATGTTTATTTTCGTTACATTTCTTTACTTTATTCTAAGATTATCAGAAGGTTAATTAATCGAACAAGATTAATATTTTAATTTTGCTTGTTTTTCACAACTAAATCCCAGAACTTTCCAAGCAGACAAATCCACATCCTTTAAAGGATATACCTTAGAGCAACTAGGCTTGATTCCCTGACTTAATACTGCCCAAAATATACTACGAGTTACATCCAGTATTGTTTTAAACAAGAATTCCTTATTGCCAGGAACTCCTGTTTCTGGTGCAACATCTAAATCCACCCAAATTCCTTGAGAACTCAATAAAATATCAGATAGTAGCTTGGCTCTTGGCAGATGACTCTGAGAAGTGATTAAAGTTACTTTCCGAACCTGCCATTTTTCTAGAATCGGTAGGGCGAAAAAAAAGTTTTCAAATGTGGATTCGGCACAATTTTCGAGCCAAACTTGGTTGATTGGGGCTTGAATACGCTGAAAAATTAATAAGATACAAGGGTCTTTTGAACCATGAGAAATTAGTATGGGAGTTTGAGGATATTGTTTAGCTAGTTGGGCTACATATATTTCTCGATTTACACTGCCTCCTAAAACTAAAAAAGCCTCCGATGGTAAGTCTGCATTTTGAGGCAGTTTGATAAAAATGTTTAAAAGTATATTGACAATCAGCAAAGTCAGAGCAGAAACAATGCCAATCTTGATCAATACTAGTGTTTTTCGGTAAGCAATATTTTTAAAGAGCCACAATTTTCTTAATTTAATTCTGGTAAAGAAATTAACATAACATTTTTATACTTCAGAAAATTAAGTTTCGGAAAACCGTATTGTGTAAGCACTTGTGACTGCCCTAGAATGAAAAATAGTAAAAAAAAGTCATAGAATAAGCCGAAACTTTAAACATTTAACTATTATTTCAAAAGTGACATGGGATTTTTTGATTCTGAAGTAGTACAACAAGAAGCTAAACAGTTATTTGAAGACTATCAGTCTTTAATGCAGCTTGGAGGAGAATACGGTAAGTTTGACCGTGAGGGGAAAAAGCTGTTTATTGGCAAAATGGAAGACTTGATGGAGCGTTATAAAATATTTATGAAACGTTTTGAGCTTTCCGAAGATTTTATGGCGCGAATGACTGTAGAACAGCTAAAAACGCAACTAGGTCAATTTGGCATTACCCCACAACAAATGTTCGACCAAATGAATCAAACTCTAGCCAGAATGAAGTCGGAAATTAGCGACTAGGTTTGGGGCGAGGGAATTGAGAAGCTGCGGGAAAGTATCTAACTGGCTCTTTCTCAAGTGCTTGTTCCATAAAGGAACGCCAAATAGGAGCAGCATGAGTTCCTCCTGTTACTCCTTTACCCATACTTTGGTAATTATCATTGCCCACCCACACCGCAGTAGCCAACTGGGGAACGTAGCCCACAAACCACACATCTCGTTCTGAGGAAGTTGTACCCGTTTTTCCTGCTGCTGGACGATCAATCGCTGCATTTCTCCCTGTACCTTCTGTAATTACTCCTTTGAGTACTGTAGTCAAGCTAGCATTTGCCCAGGGGTCTAAAAGTTGTTGGGGTTTGGGTTTATTTTCTAAAAGAATATTGCCTCTACTATCAGATACTTGCAAAATCATGGTCGTGTCAGAGTGCCAACCGTTGCTAGCAAAAGTAGCAAAGGCTCCAGCCATTTCTAAGGGAGTTACTCCAATTGAGCCTAAGGGAAGAGATATCACAGGCTGTAGAGGACTCTTAATTCCTAAGGCTTTACAAATTTCAATTATTTTGTCTAATCCCACTGCTCTGCCAATTTTGACCGCAGGAATATTGCGAGATTGAATTAAAGCTGTTCTGATAGATATTTCTCCAGCAAAGTCTTTTTTGCCACCATAGTTTTGAGGACTGTAGTAGCCAGAGCTGATGCGATAACGAACAGGACCATCTTCGATGGTGGAATAGGGGGTATATTGACCACTGGCAAAAGCAGCATAGTAGGCAAAAGGTTTAAAGGATGAACCAGGCTGTCTGCGAGATTGAAATGCCCGATTAAATTGGCTTTTGTCGTAGTTCACTCCTCCTACTAGGGCTTTGACAAAGTGAGTTCTAGGATCTACTGCTGCTAGGGCAATTTGATCTGCCTTCAAGCCCCAACTTCTTAATAGACGATGACCTTCTTTGACAGATTTTTCTGCCATTTCTTGAAAGTGAAGATCGACGGTGGTTTGTACCCGCATCCCTCCTTGTCTGACCCGATCTCGTCCAAATCTTTCTTCTAATTCTGAAACTACGGCTTCGGTGATAAAGGGTAGTTTACTATTGCGCCAAGCAGTAGGCTTATTTACCAGTAAAGGAGTTTTCTTCGCTGCTGCTGCTTCTTCTGGAGTAATCCAGCCTAAAGCCATCATCCGATTGAGAACTAGAGCTTGTCTCTTTTTAGTAGCTGGATAGTTCAGAAAAGGACTGTACTGTTCTGGTGCTTGAATTAATCCTGCCATCATTGCTGATTCTGCGAGATTCAATTCAGAGGCATCTTTGTTAAAATAGGTTTCTGCTGCGGTTTGTACCCCATAGTTATTATGTCCCCAATAGATATTATTGAGGTACATTTCTAAAATTTGCTTTTTATTAAATACTTGCTCAACACGAATTGCCAGGATTGCTTCTGCTAGTTTCCTGGTCAGAGTGCGATCACGGGTTAAGAATAAGTTTTTTACTAGCTGCATCGTTAGAGTCGAAGCCCCCTCAGCTACTCCCCCTTGTTCTAAGTTGGTTCTAGCTGCCCGACCAATACTATAAGGGTTAATGCCTCGATGCCCGTAAAAGTTACTATCTTCAATAGCAATCACAGCCCTTTTTAACTCTGGGGAAATTTGGTTCAAACCCACAATTTCTCGGTTGGCTTCCCCGTGGAGACTGGTTAGTAATCTGCCTTTGATATCGTAAATATAACTGGTTTCTGATGGAACATGACTTTGCAGCACTCGCACATCGGGAAGGTTGCGAAAACTGATAGCCAACCCTACTAAGCCCCCTGCCACAATAGAACTGCCAATCATCGTAATACCTAACACAGTTCCACCAGCAGCTTTAGCCACTCCAAAGGAAAAAGTCGACAAAGGAGCAAGCTTATTTTTTAATGATAGCTCTGGTCTAAAAGTTCTAGACGACACGATGTTATTACTTCCTCCGACAGAGTGATTTTGAACTACTAGCTATTAATTGCCAGTAGTACAATAGCAAAACTTTAAACTTTTTTAAAATCCCAATAGTAAAAACTTATGGTTGATTTTCATCAAAGCCTAAAAACTTTTTGGTCCAGTTAAAAAATTTACCTATATCTTTTGTGGAAACTTTCAGTAAGAAAAGCATTCCCATCCCAATTAAAACTGTTCCAATTAAAAAATTTTCTCTATATAAAGCTACACCAATAAGAACAATAAAGTAGGGAGAAACAATGCGACTAATCTTTTCCACGTTGTTTACTACTTCTGGTGTATCTAAGTCACTAATCTCTTCACTTTCAGTTTCAGACACAGATGACTGCATCCTAGTTTTATTTTCGGTGAAACTTGATCCTATATCATTCATCGGGCTATTAGATGACTGATTGAAGGTCGTTGTTTCTAAATTTTCTTCTGGCTCTGGTTCGCGATATGATTTACCAAACATAAGCATGGATCAATAATTAATTTCAAGTCTATGGTAGCTAGAATTGTTGAACTCAGACAAGTTAAGAATCTGCTACTATTTCTCATCACGAAAAATCTTTTGTTGATTTTTCCTAGTTTCCTGTGAGCCATTTTTGCCCATTGAGACGTTGTATGGTGTAAAGTACCAACAAATCTAAAGTTACTCTTTTTTCATCAATCATAAAAGACTCAAGAGTACTGGGTTGTTTGCCATCAGTGACATAAGAAAAGCCTTTTTTTCCTGAAATACTCTCATCGAGGAAATAAAGATTAAATTGGCGTTTGCCATTTTGCCAATTGCCAACTATTTGCCAGAATTGTTCATCTGATTTGACACCAACTACGG
>JASJDB010000350.1 GCA_030065315.1 Xenococcaceae cyanobacterium MO_167.B52
GTTCTGACCGTAGTATAATTTCAGAATATGTTGTTTTTTATAAATATCTGGCTCAGGAGAAACTTCGATTATTTTTTCATTTTGTCGTAAAGCTTTAATACAAAGATTCATCCATTTTTTGAGTATCTCTGGTGTTAATTCTTTTCCAGAAGAGACCTGCAACGGAGCATCAGGCTGAAATCTCTGGGTATTATAATAAATGGCAGCTTCAGTAAAATCTGAATTTTCTGGTTCTAACCATTTTGGATTAATTTTCTGTTTTAAATTATAAACTTTATTATTTTTATAAACAGGCACAAAGTATTGCCAAGCAAAAATATACTGAGAAATTTCCGGTTCTTTTAAGCCATGTTTTTCTAAAGCTTTTCGCAATTTTTTGGCAAAGTTATTTAATTTTCTGATGCTATTGATATCTACATTGCACAATAGATGCCAGTCTGATTGCAAATCTATTTTTTCTCTAATCGAGTTTTTTAGTATGCCGAGAATGTAAGTTTTAACCGAAGCTTTTTTTTCATTTTGAGGATTATACTTCTCCAGATAGGTTTTTAACTTGTCTGGCTGACATAAAATCTCATTGGTTAGAGCATAAAACTCCTCTAACTTAGCTGCATAAAAAGGAAAATAATGAAAATTTCTTCAAATTAAATAACAACGATCTAAATCTAGATAAGCTAAGAAATGCCAATGAGCAAAACGCCTCTCTGAATCAGATTCTATGTTATTGAGGAAAAGTTCCTGAAAATATTGGATATAATCCGACTCTTTCCATTCTGGATGTAACTTAGCTAGTTTTTTTATTCTCTTTTTTAGTTGATATTGTACCAAAGGGTTAAATGGTGGATAACCATTGTTATTGGTAAAATCGTAAAATGTGGCAAATTTATCACTCATCTACTACTCCTAGTAATGCCAAGAACATCACGAGTCTAATTAAGATATAGCTATCTTCTACTAACTTATTGGGTAATCCTCAAATTTTTTATGCATTTCGTTTGTTTAGATTTATATTTATGAGTATTTTATTACTAAACATCGTAGAGATTTTTCTGTGCTAAAAAAAACATATCCATAAAATTACTGAAAATTAGTGTGATTATCGTTGAGTAAAATTCAGTAATCACACAGAAAAAATGGATAAAATAAGAGAAAATATCGTAAATTTTTAGATAAATCAGTACTTTCCTCACAAAATACTCAACTTTTTTCCTTAGATTGGGAAATGCCATGTGTTCAATTGAAGGCATCTACTCGGTAGGGATCAATAATTTTGTTTAGGTACTTATGTTTTCAAGAAAGGTATTAATCCCAGTTGTAATTACAGTGTCTAGTGTTTTTTATTCTGTATTCACTTTTGGTAACAAGCAGACAGCTCTAAAAAATGTTGAGGTAACAGACCCTCAGATTAATTTTATTTTTTCACTTGACCAAAAAGGTAATCAGACAGGTATCAGAAATGTTGAGTCTCCAGATGGTAGGATTAACCTGATTTTCTCCCTTGACGAAAATGGGATTCCTTACTACAAAGTGCTACATGAGGAAAAAGTCGTTATTGCCAACTCCCGTCTGGGTTTAAATTTCAAACAAGCTTCGGGATTTAGTGAGGGTTTTTCTTTAGAAAGCTCTACGATACAAACTGTTGATCATACCTGGAAGCCAGTTTTGGCAGAGGATGATTCAGTAAGAAATAACTATCAAGAGTTGAAAGTCTCCCTTAAACAAAAAAACTCTAGTCAGTATAAGATGGACCTCATCTTTAGAGTCTATAACGATGGGATTGGCTTTCGTTATGTTGTACCCAAGCAAGATAATTTGAGCCGAGTCATTATTTCAGACGAGCTGACAGAATTTCGTTTCTCTGATGATCATCAAGCACTCTGGATTCCTAATGACTATGATACTTACGAACTCCTATATCAAAATACTCCAATTTCTCAAATAGGAAAAGTCAAGATTGAAACAGGTCATCTTCATTCAACTAAATCTAAAGATTATCCTGCTGGTGCCAACACTCCCTTAACTCTCCAAACCCAGGATGAATTGTTTTTAGCTATTCACGAAGCAGCTCTTCTAGATTATGCTGGAATGACCCTAATCCCAGGAGGAAAAAATACCTTAACTGCGGACTTAGTTCCTTGGCCTAATGGTGACAAAGTACGTTTACAGGTACCATTTAAGACTCCATGGCGGTCAATACAAATTACCAACGAGCCAGAAAAGCTTATAGAATCGAAATTAATTGTTAATCTAAACGAACCTAACTCCCTCCAAGATACATCTTATATTGAGCCAATGAAATATGTTGGTATTTGGTGGAGTATGCACCTTGGCATTACTAGTTGGGCTCAGGAGGGGGGAAAACATGGAGCTACCACCGAAGAAGCTATAAGATACATTGATTTTGCAGCTAATAACAATATACAAGGAGTCTTGGTCGAAGGATGGAATACGGGATGGGAAAGTTGGTACCAGGATGATAACTTCGATTTCTCTACACCTTATCAGGATTTTGATCTGGAAACAGTTGCTAAATATGCAAAGCAAAGAGGTGTTGATTTAATTGGGCATCATGAAACAGGTGGTCAAGTTGCTTCCTACGAATCACATTTGGACGAAGGGTTTGCTCTTTATCAGAAACTAGGTATTCGTGCGGTTAAAACAGGTTATGCTGGAAAAATTCGACCCGATGGTTACTATCACCACGGTCAGTTTATGGTTCGTCATTATACAAAAGTGATGAAAACTGCTGCTAAGTACGGAATAATGTTAAACGTACATGAACCAATTAAACCAACTGGGCTTCGTAGAACTTATCCCAATCTAATTACTGGAGAGGGAGTACGAGGGATGGAATGGAACGCATGGAGTCGTGGAAACCCACCAGAGCATACTGTTAATCTTGTTTTTACCCGAATGCTTGCTGGACCATTGGATTATACGCCAGGAATTTTTGACTTGGGATATAGTCGCTATGCTCATCAGTACACTCTTTGGAACGAGATCGATGGTAAACAGACCAAAGGCAGAATTCACAGCACATTAGCACGTCAGCTGGCTCTGTTTGTTGTTTTTTACAGCCCTATGGTTATGGCATCGGATCTGGTTGAAAACTATGAATACCATCCGGCTTTTGAGTTTGTTAGGAATCTTAATCTCGATTGGGAAAAATCAAAAGTTATTGATGCTGTCATGGGCGATCTTGTTGTTATTGGCAGAAAAGTCAAAGGTGAAGATACTTGGTTTATTGGTGCAATAACTGATGAAAAAGCCAGAACACTTAACACAACCCTTGAATTTTTGGACCCTAAAAAGAGGTATATCGCTACACTGTACAAGGATGCCCCTGGTATCACTTACCAAAAGAATCCTGGGAAAGTTCTTGTCGAACAGATTATGGTTTCCAACCAAAGCTCTCTTATTCTTGAATTAGCCGCAGGGGGAGGTGCTGCTGTTCACATTCGTGCTGTTGCCAAAAATCATCCAGGTACCAACTAAACTCTCTTTTTTAGTAAGTTATTCTCAGGAAGAAAGGATGAATCAAAATGCTCACAATATATTTAGTCAAAAAGCATGGAAGACCAGACAAAAGTATTTTTCGTTATGGTCTTGATTATTTACGCTCTATTCTGAGCGATTTAGATTTGAATCATGATGAATTTATTCACTTCCTACAATTTTTGTCCTGTACTTAGAGTATCTACAGATAACTATTGTCCTGTCTGGGGTTTCTGCTACAATATCTGTCTGTATCCATGCTACGGTCTAGTCGATTTCTATACACTTGAAAATCTACATTTTCTTAACTTGTCAGTAATGACCAATGACTTATCGAATATCATAATTGAATCAATTCTCTTTTACTCTTTTTCATGCAACCCAAAAACTTTATAGAACATCCAGAAGGAGGACGATATCGGGAGGTATACCGATCTCCCTCTTATGTTCAGATACCTGAGAAGGGAACCAGATGTGCACTTACTCACATTTATTTCTCACTTGCTCGAAATGAGTTCAGCCATTTCCACAAAGTCAGCAGTGACGAAGTCTGGAATCTCTATCAAGGTACAGGTCTGCGTCTCTTACTTTGGGATGGT
This sequence comes from Xenococcaceae cyanobacterium MO_167.B52, assembly GCA_030065315.1. Taxonomy (GTDB): domain Bacteria; phylum Cyanobacteriota; class Cyanobacteriia; order Cyanobacteriales; family Xenococcaceae; genus JASJCP01. The sequence goes on from JASJDB010000350.1 coordinate 4,095, forward strand.
ACATCTCAAGACCTCGAAACGGTTGAACTCTCCGTTGCCAATACTAATTTCTGCCACATCGTTCCTGCTAATTACTGGCAAGCTGCCATACCCATAGCAGAGAGAGTTCTTGTTGGCTGCTCTGTAGCCCCTGGATTTGAGTTTAGCGATTTCGAGTTACTATCTGCTGACTCGGATATTGCTCAACTTCTTCTCCATAATCATCCTGAAGTGAAACAACTAATCCGTGCAAATACATGAAGTCTCCCTTTGATAAAGACGTGAGGCTCTTTGGCTTTGAATTACTCATATCGCCCAAGAAAATGCCAGTAATCATCAGATTCTACTTCGCTATCAGAACCCCCATTATGACTTTCATCCCAGTAATTTGATTCCACAAGTTGAGAACCTCTATCATCAGTTAATTCGGCGTTAATCTCGTTTATTCCCTTGGCAGTGGTAAAAGTGCCTTGATTTTGCCTGATTCTTTCTCTAATTAACCGATTTTGGGATTCTTCTTCTGAATCTTCTGGTTCAGGCTTGATGATTAGGGAGTTTTAGAGGATTGGGGTGGAAGGGATATAGCGATCGCCAATTTTAGTATAAAAGTTAATAATTTGCTCTAAATTTGGCAAATTATAGTAACGTAAACGAATTGGATATCTATTTTGTCTAATAAAATCATTTGATCTAACTTTGAAACATATCCTGGGTTTTGGAGGTGAAAAAAACAGGTTTGCAACAAATAAAAGTTAAGAAGTTCTTCCCCAAACTCATCCTAGTAATTGGTGTGATTGGTTTGGTGAAAACCCTGGGAATACCTGGTGATATTGTCCTAGCTCAATCACGCTCCCAGTGTGAAGAATATGCCAGGGATTATGCTCAACGCAATTCTAGTAATCAGGGAACTACTTTGAGAGGAACAGGTAGAGGAGCAGCGCGAGGAGCATTAATAGGTGGAATCTTTGGCGACGCTGGAAAAGGTGCGGCTATAGGAGCAGTAACAGGTACTGTAAGAGGAAGTTCTCAAAAATCCTCGGATTATCAACGTCTTTATAACATTGCCTACGATGATTGCATAAACGGCAGAGTAAGTCCACGCTAATAACTTATTTCTTGTTCAACTGAGACTAACTTATTTTAATCTAATTTCTCTACTTGATTTTTGACTCCAGTCTAATCTGTTGATCTTATTTTACTTTATGTCTAGCTCATGAAAAAGGGAAAACTCATGATTTTAAATTATTTAAAAAAAGTAATGTAAAATTCCATAAGTTACTTCAAGTTATAGCCGACAAAGGATATCAAGGAATCACTAAACTTCACGGAAACAGTGAAACCTCTATTAAAAAACTCGGAGGCGGTAAATTAACTAAGGAACAAAAACAATATAATCGTCAATTGAATCGATTAAGAATTGCTGTCGAGCATATTAATCGTCGGTTGAAAATCTTCAAAATTTTGTCTTATCGATATAGAAATCGCCATCGCAGATTTGGCTTAAGAGCTAATTTGATTGCTGGCATTTATAATTATGAATTAGCCTAATAATCGCAATTAAAAATTGAATTAATCTAATATTTTTAGTCATTTATTAATCACTGAAACAACTTTTGCTGTCAATTTTTGATTCTAGCGATCGCTGTATAATAGTTAATAGAAAAAATCTCTCAATTCTTACTCTGTTAATAGACAAAAATTGAAATAAAAATAGTTTCTAGTTGTAGTACAGGATATTTATGCAAGAGTTCTATTAAAGACATCCATAAAAAAGGTGGGAATTTCCCACCCTACTTTTTAACTTCTAAGAGTTACAGCAAACTTCTTCACTAGAGTATCCCGTACTTTTTGATGTACAGGATCGACATCTTTATCGGTTAAAGTGCGATCGCTGGAACGATATACTAGATTAAAAGCTAGACTGCGCTGTCCTTCTGGGACGTTTTTCCCTTTGTATTCATCAAACAGTTCTACGGTATCTAGGAGTTTACCTCCTGCTTTAGTCATAGCTTTTTCCAAGTCAGCAACAGAAACAGTTAAGGGAGCGAAAAATGCAATATCTCTCTGACTACCAGGATAAGTAGAATAGTTTTGGAATTTGGGAGTAGTAATCTTTTCGCGAGTTAAAGCAGTAAATAAATTCTCAAAAGCTAATTGAAATACATATACTTCGTCGCTCAAATCCAAATTTTGTCTGAATTCGGGGTGCAATTGTCCAAAAATGCCTACTTGCTTTCCTTCTAACCAGATAGAAGCAGTGCGTCCAGGATGCAGTCTGGTATCTTCTTGAGTGGGACGATAGGTTACATTTAAGCCTAAGCGAGAAAAGACTGTATCTAGGATACCTTTCCCTTCATACCAAGACATAGGATTGGGTTTTCCACCCCTAACCCAATTACCATCGGGGTAAAAATCCCCTCCCATAATGCCACCGATGAGATCAGCTTCTTTGATACCTGCTTCTGTATTATTGAATACTCTACCAATTTCAAAGCCATTCAATCTCTTGTTTCCTTGGGACTGATTGTAAGCAAAAGCATCGATTAAACCTGATATTAGGTCGGTGCGTAAGGCTGAATATTCCGCAAACAGAGGGTTAGACAGGGTGACTTCTTTTCCTGTAGGTTTCACTAAAGAATAGTGGACGAGTTCTGTCAATCCCACTCCTCTAAAAGCAGCGCGAAGTTTATTGCGTACTTGATATTCGACTGATAGATAACCTGGTTCGGTTTTTTCGGGTAAAGTATCACAAAAACGATCTAAACCATAAAGGCGTGCTACTTCTTCTATTAAATCGATTTCTCTTTCTAAATCTCGATAGCGGTAGGGAGGAACAGTAACTTGCCAAGTATCACTCTCATTGCCTGATTCTAAAGTACAACCTAAGGCTGTTAAAATCTTTTCTACTTCTGTGGCTGTAATATAGCCTGTTGTACCGTCTTTTTCTACCT
>JASJDB010000351.1 GCA_030065315.1 Xenococcaceae cyanobacterium MO_167.B52
TGAGGGGAAACTTATTATAGCTAATGAACCTTTTTTACCATTTTATAGAAGTAAAAAATGGTTTTATAGTAGACTAGAAACACATCCAAAAGAAATGGGTCACTATGGAGGTAACGAGCATAATTATCGTTATCATGAATACATTTCGATGTTGAGAAAAGCTGGTTTTAATAAAATAATTTCTATTCCTAATATTATCATTGATAACTATAAATTAAGGTTTACAGAAGCTAAAAATAAAAATATTAACGGTCAGCCTCTTTATCAAGATCGCACCTTAAAGATAAAAAAAGCTTATTACTATCTAATCAGCAAAATTTTCAGTCTGAGCTGGTCTTTCAAGCCCTTTTTATCTATAATGAAGTACTTTTCAATTATACCCAGTACTTTTTTAGTAACTAAAACGTCTTCTTAACCTGTAACCGTTCACTTTCCACTTCTAAAAAAACAGTAGATTAATTAATATCTGGCACAGATGGGGCAACTGTTTGGGAAGATTTAGCAAGGATAATTGTAATGCCAAAAGCCAAGTTAAAAAGAAAGTTTAAGCCCTGTGATTTATGTTCTATTGAAACAGATATTCGCTATCGCATACAGTATCAGCAAAAAGGGGACTGGAAATTAGTCTGTTTTCCCTGTTGGCAGAAAGTTAGTCAAGATAATCCCTTTTACCGTTACGGTGGCACATGGAAAGGAAGTAAGTAAGTGGAGACAACCGTTTGAAAAGATTTAATAGAGATTTTTCTGCTTCCAAAATCATAATAAACGAAAATGATTGTATCTTTGGGAGATTGCCAAAATGAATCTTGAGAAACTTTTACCTCCTGTTTGGTTTTTACTTTCAATTATTTTGATGATAAGTTTGCATTTATGGCTGCCAGTAAAAGAGTTATTTTTCTCGCCCATTACTTATCTAGGCATAATAGCAGTCGCCATAGGAATCATCATAGTTTTATTTTGTGTCTATTTATTCCGCCAAAATAACACCACCATTAAACCCTTTCAAGAATCGAGTTATTTAGTTACTGAAGGACTTTTCAACTACAGCAGAAATCCGATTTATTTGGGGATGGTAATTATTTTGATGGGAGTGTGGATCTATTTAGGAAGTCTCACACCCGTATTTATTATTCCTATCTTTACTTGGCTGATTCAAGAAATCTTTATCAAAGCAGAAGAACTAATGCTGGAAGAGAAATTTGGTGAGTCTTATCAAGAATATAAAGCAACAGTTAGACGTTGGATTTGATAATGGGAGATCTCATTATCAAGAAGATTTAGAAATACCAGACAACATTAATTTTCATTGAAGCATCAGTAGTTCATAAGTATTGAATTGTGTCATAGAATGCTAATATTTACTTAACATTTAGTCAGTGTTTTTTTTCTCAATTCCGAGGAATCACGGTTGAATTAAGATACAATTAAAGCTAGGTTAAAAAGCACATTTTAGTTGACCTGCTAATTGGTTAGATTGAGACTAGTCCAAGTTTCGAGGAAGAGTGCTTAGGTGTGGTTTGATATTAGACTCCTATAACAGGGCATCAAAATATTGTGAACACCATCGAAACTTAAAAGCAATATCTGGTAACGCCTGTTTCCGATCAGTCTTACAATAACAATACATAATTAGTAATAGTCAACTCCTTGTTTATATCGCAGTTGATTTTTTCGTCTCATTAATTTTTTAATATTACTGATGTTGAATAAGCAATTATCTTTCACCAAAAAAAATTTCTTACTAGTGCTATATATTTTGTTACTTGGTCTATTTGGTCCTTTAGTTTATTGGCTTAATAGTGAAGACGGAAAATTCACTTTTAAAAAAATCTCAGAAAAAAACAAGATTCACGAACGGATCAGCTCAGGGGATAAAATACTGGTAACAGCAGATAACAGCATCCAAAAGCAAGCAGGAGTTAAAGCTTTTTCTGCAAGAAACTATAATGAGGCTAGAGCCAAATTTGACTCCTCTCTCAAAAATGCCTCCAATGATCCAGAAGCTTTAATTTATCGTAATAATGCTCAAGCGCTAGCTAATGGTAAAATTTACCAAATAGCTGTTAGTGTGCCCATAGGGGGTAATTTAGGTGTAGCCAAAGAAATCCTCCGTGGTGTAGCACAAGCTCAAAATGAAATTAATCAAACTGGTGGGATCAATGGCAATTTGCTGTTTGTCGAAATTGCTAACGACGATAACAATCCTGAACTGGCTAAAAAAGTTGCCACCGAATTTGTCAAGCATAAAAAAATCTTAGCCGTAATTGGACATAATGATAGCAATGCTTCAGTAGCTGCTGCACCAATCTACCAAAATGGGGGTTTAGTAATGATTACTCCTACCAGTTCTGCTGATGCCATACCAGGGATGGGTAATTATATCTTTCGCACCACACCAAGTTCTAGAGTTTTAGCGGATACTATTGCTGAGTATGCAGTTAAGGTAGCAGGCAAAGAGAAGATTGCTATTTGTACAGATTCCCAATCAGAAGTCAGCAAGTCTTTCCAAAAAGAGTTTACTTGGGCAGCTTATAATCACGGTGGCACAGTAATGAATACTAAATGCGATTTTTCCGCGCCAGACTTCGTTGCTCAAAATATTCCTTCAAGAGCTATTAGTGATGGTGCAGAAGCTTTACTGCTTGCTCCTTCTGTCCGTCAGATTAACAAAGCGATAGAAGTTGCCAAAGCTAATGATGATCGCTTAACTCTGTTTGGTAATCATTCAATGAACAACTATAAAACTTTGAAAAAAGGGCAAGTTGATGTCAATGGCATGGTATCGGTTGCAGCTTGGCATTCTCAAAACGATATGAACAGTGTTTTTACCAAAAATGCCCAAGAACTTTGGGGTGGTATAGTGGGTTGGCGCACTGCCATGGCTTATGACGCAACTAAAACAGCCCTTGTGGGGTTACAAGTTGCTTCTAGCCGCGAGGACTTACAACAAGCATTAAGTAATCCTAATTTTGTCGCTGAAGGTGCAACAGAAAAGATTAGTTTTTTCCCTTCTGGCGATCGCAAAATGAGAGGAACAACAGTACAAATACAACCAGGAAAAGTATCGGGTACAGGTTATGATTTTGTAGTTTTTAACAATCAACAGCCTCAATCCAAATAATTTGTTCATCGCTGATTGATATTAGTTAGTTGTTAGTCGTTAACAATCCTAAAGGATCCCTAAAGGGTATATCCGAAGGTGTCCTAAAGGATACACCTTCGGACATTGTACCCTTGTGGTATAACCGCTTCGAGACCGTAGGGAATCCTTTAGGGCATATCAACAATCAACGATAAACCATGAACAATTAAGCATCAACCAACCAACTCCCAAAATCTCTAGTAAAAGTGTCATTAAAGATTGCTTGACGAATTTGTTGGGTAAAGCGGATTAATTCGGTAATGTTATGTAAGGATAATAGGATATATCCTAGCATTTCTCGTGATCGCACTAAATGATTCAAATAGGCGCGACTAAAATTTTGACAGCAATAGCAGGGGCAAGTAGTATCTAGAGGCTCATAGTCTCTTTTATACTGGGCGTTTTTAAGATTAATCCTTTCCCCTTGCACCAGTGCTGTGCCATGTCTTCCGAAGCGAGTGGGAATTACACAGTCAAATAAATCAATCCCTGATGCGATCGCTTGTACCATTTCCTTGTAAGTTCCTACTCCCATCAGATAGCGGGGTTTATTGGCAGGTAATAAGGGAGCAGTGTGCCTTACTATAGCATTAATCAACTCTGGTGCTTCCCCTACGCTAACACCACCAATAGCGTATCCTGGTAAGTCTAAAGCAATTAAATCTGCGACAGCTTGCGATCGCAAATTTAAATGAATTCCCCCTTGAACTATACCAAATAGTGCTTGTTCTGAGGGTCTTTGATGTGCTTCAACACATCTAGTTAACCAACGATAAGTTCTAGCCGTTGCAGCAGCCACTTCCTCTTTACTAGCATCACTGGGAGGACATTCATCGAATGCCATGATCACATCTGCCCCAAGAGCATTTTGAATTTGAATTGATTTTTCAGGAGTAATCTCAATAATTCTCCCATCACGAGGAGAGCGAAAAGTTACCCCCTCTTCACTAATTTTACGTAATTCACTGAGGCTAAAAACCTGAAATCCGCCCGAATCAGTCAATATTGGGTTGTCCCAAGCCATAAAACTATGTAAGCCCCCTGCATCTCTGATAATATCTTCCCCTGGTTGGAGATGAAGATGATAAGTATTCGCCAGAATCATTTGGGCGGATGCAGATGCTAACTGTTTCGGCGTAATTCCTTTGATCGTAGCTAATGTTCCCACAGGCATAAAACGAGGAGTTTCGACTATGCCATGGGGAGTATGAAAAACTCCAGCCCTAGCGTGACTCTTGCTACAAGATGCTTGACACTGAAAAGAAAATCCCACTATAAAATAATTGTTTAACAGCCAAAAGATAACGACTTAAAATTCGTCGTCGTCAAATTGTACATCTAAACGGGCTGATAAAACATCACTCATCATTGCTTCAATGGTAGCTGCATCTATAGGCGTTTCAGAATTCTTTTCTTGACGACTATTTTTAGTAGGAATAAGACGTAATTGACGATTATCTTGTATTAGATCAAAATAGGGTTCTTTTTCCAAAGATTGGCTTAGTTGCAAACAATCAAAGCTTTGAATATTGATATACAAATTACTATTAGCAATCAAAGTTGACTGATAGGGATCGTTGAAAACCTCTACCACACAGCCTTTACCTTCACTTTGTACTTTATTATCAATTGTATGAATATAGTGTACGTAACACAAATCATTTAGTAAACGCTTCATATCATCTTTGTTTACAATTGTGCCAGTATCTACTATGCAAGGCGCGGGAATTGGTTGATGTCTTTGGTGTTGATTCATGAGAAGTAGACGATAATACTTAGGATAATAATTTGGTTGGTGTCTCTGAAAAAGTGGTTATCAAAAAAAGTCCCTGAAACAATATTAGCCCAAGATATCTCAAGTAATCTATGAAATTTTTATGGTAAGAGATAGAGAGGATAGAGTGATCGAAGAAGTCAAGAACATATAGTGAGTCAGTGGTAGATGATTGAGTTTCGGGGAAAATGGCGAGATGATTTGGCTCGTTCTTTTTTTAGTTCAGTAGTTTTTTATACTATAGTTCCTCTTCCTAGTAATTGGGTAGGTAGTTGGGAGCGCATTGCGCGGTGGTGTAGTTTGATTGGGCTAATAATTGGTTTATTACTAGGATTAGGAGAAATAGGTCTTAAATATGTTTCTATCCCTACTTTTACCCGTTCTGCTCTAATTGTTGCTAGTTTAGTGGCTATTACTGGAGGATTACATTTAGATGGGGCAATGGATACAGCGGATGGGTTAGGAGTCAGGGGGCAAGATCGTCGGTTAGAGGTGATGCGAGACAGTGCAACGGGAGCTTTTGGGGCAATAGCTGCTGTAGTAATTTTACTATTAAAAACCGTTTCTCTCAGTGAAATTACTGAATTCAGTTGGTTGTGTCTAATGTTGGCTACTGGTTGGGCAAGATGGGGACAATTTATTGCGATCGCGTTTTATCCTTATGTAAGGGAAGAGGGTAAGGGTGCAATACACAAGAAAAACTTACGCCTTCGGGAAGATGTACTAGTTAGCTTGATCCCTTTACTGGTGTGTAGTAGTGTGCTGTGGTGGATCGTACCTTGGTGGAAAGCTATTATAATTGTTTTTGGTTGTAACGCGATCGCTTTTGTAACAGGATATTATTTTTACCGTCAACTCCAAGGACATACAGGAGATACCTACGGTGCAGTGGTAGAGTGGAGCGAAGCTTTAATTTTATGTATGTTGACTAGATATTTTTAACATTTAACATTTAACATTTAACATTTAACATTTAGTTTATGGGACTATTTACTAGTATTCCAGGTAGGGTTTATTTATTTATTGCCATTATTATTTTTGCTGCTTCTAATGCAGTAACTCGTCAACTAACTCAATTGGGTTCCAACTATTTAATTGATGGACGTAATCCCATTTCTTTTTGCAATGTTTTGTTTGTGGGTAATATTTGTGCTTTAGTTGCACTAGTTATTATTTATAGTAGAACTTGGAATCCCAGTAGTTTAACTAGACTGTCATTAATTGACTGGTTGTGTTTAATTACCGTAGCTATTTTATCAGGAGCATTAGCTCCAGCTTTGATCTTTTTTGCCTTAGATATCACCACAGTTAATAATGTTGTTTTGATTGGGCGCATCGAACCCCCTTTAGCTTTAGCTTTATCTATTTTTATTCTTAAGCAAAAAGTTAGTTGGTTAGTAATATTGGGTGCAATTGTTTCTTTTATCGGAGTAGTTTTAACTATTGTCTTACAAGCTCCAGAAAATCCCATGATTAGTATGAGTGGACTCATCCAAATTGGAAGAGGAGAAGTGATGGCAATTATTGGGGCAATATCCCTAGCTATTTCTACTATTTTAAGTAAAGTAGGCTTAGAGAAAATACCTTTAGGAGTCTATACTATTTTTCGCACCGCAGTAGGTACAGTAGTTTTTTTTATTGTGGTAATTCAATTATATGGAGCAAGTCATTTTACTGATGTTTTTGTTCCTATACTTTGGCAATGGATGATTGTTTACAGTTTATTTATTGTAGTAGCAGGTCAATTAGCTTGGTTTCAAGGTTTAAAAACTACTAAAACCGAAGATGTATCTTTAGCCAGTTCTTTTAGTCCTTTGGCAGGGATTGTAGCAGCTTATTTAATCTTAGGAGAAGTACCAAATACCGCTCAGTATATTGGTGGTATTGTAATTATTTTAGGAATTATTCTCAATCAAATTGGAGTAGCTTCGGAAGTGTCCCAAAGTGACAAACCAAGTCAAAGAGAATTAGAAAAACAAATTGATAATGAAATCGGATTTAAAGGAATCTAACTTGTATTAAAATTAAATTACATACTTGGTAATTACAATACATCGATCATTGTTCTTGTTTGTAGAGACCAGCAAACTCGGACAGAG
>JASJDB010000352.1 GCA_030065315.1 Xenococcaceae cyanobacterium MO_167.B52
CGGATGGCTTTATCCTTAATCAAAGCTAAACATGAAGTAACGGTTTGGAATCGTAGTCTAGAGAAAACGGAATTGATTGTTCAGGCTGGTGCAGCCGTTGCAGATACTCCCCGCACTGCTGTCCAAAATGCTGACTTCGCCATTAGCATGGTACGAGACGACGAAGCCTCAAAACAAGTTTGGTTAGATTCTGAGACTGGTGCTTTAGCTAGTTTACCTCAAAAAGCGATCGCTATTGAAAGTTCTACTTTAACCGTAGTTTGGACGAAAGAACTAGGACAACAGTTTGAACAGAGGGGAATTGGATTTCTAGACGCTCCAGTAGCAGGAACCAGACCACAAGCAGAAACAGCCCAGCTTATTTATTTTATTGGAGGTGATGCAGAAGTATTTGCCCAAGCCAAACCAATTTTACAGACTATGGGAAGTGCTATTCATCCTATTGGTTCTGTGGGCAGTGGTATGACTATGAAACTGGCAGTTAATGCACTGTTTGGTATTCAAATATCAGCTTTAGGTGAATTAATTGGCTTGCTTCGTAGGTGCGGATTAGATGAAGCCAAGGCTCTAGAAGTATTAGCTTCAACTCCAGTCTGTAGTCCAGTAGCAAAAGGAGCAGCAGCAGGAATATTAGCACGAAATTTTGCACCGATGTTTCCTATCGAATTGGTTGAAAAAGACTTGAGTTATACTCTCAAAACTGCTCGGGCTAATGATGCAAAATTACCATTAGTTGAAGCTACTCAAAATATCTTCGCTTACTCAATGAAGCAAGGATATGCTGAAGATAATATTACAGGAATTGCTCAACTATATCTTTAATAATTGCTAATCAAATAGTGCGGTGGATTGATATTAAGCTTAAAGGTATTAAAATTGGGTCAAATCACTGTAAAATCTGATCAATTTTTTCTGGCAATTGTAAAGGACGAAACGGCTTAGTAATCATACCGATTATTTCTAGGTTTTCTATTTCTGATGCGATCGCAGATTCAGTTTTAGCAGTCATAAAAATCACGGGTATGGTTGCTGTATTGGGATTGTTTTTTAACTGTTTGAGAGTTTCTTTGCCATCCCAATCAGGCATCATTAAATCTAATAAAATTACATCAGGCTGCTTAGTTTCTGCAATCTCTAAACCTTCTTGACCAGAACTAGCAGTAATTACCTCCCAACTAGCTGCCATTTCTAGACCCATTTGGGCGATCGCTTTTACATCTTCTTCGTCATCAATAATTAGGATTAATTTACTCATAGTAGTTAAGTGGTTAGTGGTTAGTTGTTAGTTGTTAGTGGTTAGTAGTTAGTAGTTAGTTGTTGATCGCTAACTGATAACTGATAACTGATAATATCCGAAGGTGTATCCTTTAGGACTGTTCACTGATTTTCTTGCCATTTTTGCCACAAATCAGGACGGCGATCGCGTGTTCTAATAATTTGTTCTTCTTTGCGCCATTGATCTATTAGTTTATGATTGCCAGAGCGCAAGACTTCGGGAACTTCCCAACCTCTAAAATTGGCGGGTCTAGTATATTGAGGATAGTCTAACAAATCAGTTTCAAAGCTTTCTGCCTTCAAAGATGCCACTTTACCTACTGTTCCAGGTAATAAACGCACCACACCATTAATCAAGGTTAAAGCAGGTATTTCACCACAAGTTAAGACAAAATCCCCCAAAGATATCTCTCTAGTAACTAGATGTTGTCGGACTCTCTCATCAACTCCCTCATAGTGTCCACAAATGATGATGAGTTGATTATAGTTGGTTGCCAAATTTTCTAAGATTCTCTGATTTAAAGGCTCTCCTTGAGGCGTTACTAAAATAATCTCATGTTTTGGAGTTATAGATAAAGATTCTACCGCAGCAAAAATAGGCTCTGGTTTTAATAACATCCCCACACCCCCACCATAGGGTATATCATCAACCTTCCGATGTTTATCTATAGTAAAGTCCCTAGGATTTATGATGTTAACCGTTGCAATTTCTTTAGCCAGAGCCTTTCCAATCAAACTAGAGTTGAGGGGAGAGGTAAAAAAATCAGGGAACAGGGTAATGATGTCAAAATGCACAGAGTTGATTCAGAAAAAATAGAGGATTACGGTAGGCAATTGTATCGGAAGATTGATATTTATGTTCAATATAATCTGGACACACACAACAAGATTTGAGATGATATAAAATCTGTCAGCACCTTCAAAATCATCAGCTAAATCCTAGTTTTTATCGTTGTCTGTCCTTAAATTAAACTATGCCCAAAACTGAAACTCAAGCTCACATTACAGACTATCCTCAGAAAACCAAAACTGCCATTTTAGTAATTGGTGGTGCTGAAGATAAGGTACATGGAAGAGAAATACTCCAAACTTTTTTTAATCGCTGTATTGGTTCTGATGCCATTATTGGGATTATTCCTTCTGCATCTAGAGAACCTGCTCTTATTGGCGATCGCTACTATCGTATTTTTCAAGATATGGGCGCAAAAGAGATTAAAGTTCTAGATGTACGCGATCGCGATCAGGGTAGTGACCCTGGTTATCTCAACTATGTTGACAGCTGTACGGGAGTCTTTATGACAGGAGGAGATCAACTAAGACTCTGTGGCTTGCTTGCAGAAACTCCTTTGATGGAGAGAATTTTAACAAGAGTCAGAAATCAAGAAATCACCTTAGCTGGTACTAGTGCTGGCGCTGCTGTTATGGGACATCAGATGATTGCGGGAGGAAGTAGTGGAGAATGTCCCAATCGAGCCTTAGTAGATATGGCAACAGGCTTTGGGGTGATTCCTGAAGTTTTAATCGATCAGCATTTTCACAATCGCAATCGTTTAGCTAGACTGTTAAGCGCGATCGCTGCTCATCCCAATCTTTTAGGAGTTGGTATTGATGAAGACACTTGCGCTATGTTTGAAAATGATCAGACGATCCACATCTTAGGCAAAGGCACCGTTACTATTGTTAATCCTCAAGTCATGACCCACAGCAACTATGAGGAAGCTCATGGCACTGCTCCTATTGCACTCCATAATCTGCGACTTCATATTTTAAGTCATGGAGAACGCTATGATTTAAAAAACCACGAACCAATCACTAATTAGCCAGTGAAAATATCAAATAATCACTAGTCACTAAACCACGATTAATCTAAATAATTTGTAAAACTGTTACTCATGAACAGTTGCGAGGTTTCAAGCAACGAGAAACTTGAATCATTACCCTTGCCCCATCTATAGAATCAATCAGCTTAAAATAAAGTTCCTATGAGAATCCTTAAAACCCAAACATTACGTGGTCCCAACTATTGGAGTATTAGGCGCAATAAGCTTATTGTAATGAGGCTTGATTTAGAGGAGCTTACGGAAAAAACTTCTAACGAAATTCCTGGTTTTTACGATGGATTAATCAAAACTCTTCCCAGTTTGATTGAACACTATTGTTCTCGTGGTCATCGTGGTGGTTTCCTTGAAAGAGTCTCGGAAGGGACTTTAATGGGGCATATTGTGGAGCATATTGCCCTAGAATTGCAGGAATTAGCAGGTATGCCAGTAGGGTTCGGTCGTACCAGAGAAACAGCAGAACCAGGCGTATTTAACGTTGTATTTGAATATGTAGAAGAGCAAGCAGGACGTTATGCAGGTCGTGCAGCAGTAAGAATGTGTAATTCTATTGTGGAAACTGGCTCCTATCCTGCGGAAGAGTTGGCACAGGATTTAGCCGATATTAAAGATTTACAAGCTAATACAGCTTTGGGTCCTTCTACTGAAACCATTATTAAAGAGGCAGAAGTCAGAAAGATTCCTTGGATGCTGCTCAGTGCTAGGGCAATGCTGCAATTGGGCTACGGTGCTAATCAAAGGCGGATTCAAGCGACTTTAACTGAAAATTCCAGTATTCTAGGAGTAGAGTTAGCTTGTGATAAGGAAGGAACCAAGACAATATTAGCGGATGCAGGCATCCCAGTTCCCAAAGGTACAGTCATTCAGTATTTAGACGAACTAGAAGAAGCGATCGCCAGTGTGGGAGGTTATCCCATAGTAATTAAACCCTTAGACGGTAATCATGGTCGAGGAATTACTATTGATGTTAACAACAGAACTGAGGCAGAATCCGCTTACGATCTAGCTAGTGATGCTTCTAAAACTCGCTCAGTAATTGTAGAACGTTATCATCGCGGGAGCGATCACAGAGTCTTGGTAATTAATGGGAAATTGATAGCCGTAGCAGAGAGAATTCCAGCCCATGTGATCGGAGATGGGAAATCGACTATTGAGGAGCTAATTACTATTACTAACCTTCACCCTAGCAGGGGAGAGGGGCATGATAATATCCTGACCAAGATTGTAATAGATCAGACAGCTTTAGGAGTCTTAGAAAAACAAGGATACAAAACTAGCACCGTATTATCATCAGGAGAAATTGCTTATTTGCGAGCTACAGCTAATCTGAGTACGGGAGGTATTGCCATAGACCGTACAGATGATATTCATCCTGAAAACATTTGGTTTGCCCAAAGAATCGCCAAAATTATTGGGTTAGACATTGCGGGAATCGATATTGTAACTCCTGATATTACCAAACCCCTTAGAGAAGTAGATGGAGTGGTAGTAGAAGTCAATGCAGCACCAGGATTTAGGATGCACGCTTCTCCTAGTCGGGGTTTACCCCGTAATGTGGGTGCGCCAGTTCTAGATATGTTGTTTCCTCCTGGTACATCCCCCAGAATTCCCATCATTGCTATTACAGGTACTAATGGCAAAACCACAACTACTAGGATGATGGCTCATATTTATCGCCAAACAGGCAAAGTTGTGGGCTACACCACTACTGATGGAGTTTATATTGGGGACTATCTAGCCGAAAAAGGAGATAATACAGGTCCCTATAGTGCCAGTATGATTCTTAAAGACCCCACAGTAGAAGTAGCAGTCTTAGAAACTGCCAGAGGCGGGATTTTGCGTTCGGGACTGGCTTTTCAAACTTGTGATATTGGGGTTGTACTTAATGTGGCAGCAGACCATTTAGGATTAGGAGACATTAACACCATCGAACAAATGGCAAGGGTCAAAAGCGTCATCCCAGAAACGGTAAAAGCTGATGGTTACGCCATTCTCAATGCAGATGACCCCTTAGTAGCCGCTATGGCACAGCAAGTAAATTGCAAAGTTGCTTACTTTTCCCTTAATCCTGATAATCCAATTATCCTAGAACATACCCGCCGTAAAGGTTTAGCTGCCATCTATGAAAATGGCTATCTTTCTATCTTGGAAGGAGATTGGACAATTCGCATTGAGAAAGCAGTAAAATGTCCCATGACTATGGGCGGTATGGCACCGTTTATGATTGCTAATGCTTTGGCTGCTTCCTTGGGAGCTTTTGCTCAGGGGGTGGATATTGAAACTATTCGTCGCGGTGTACGGAGTTTTAATCCCTCTGCGGAACAAACCCCAGGAAGAATGAATCTTTTTGAATTGGGTGACTATCATGCTCTAGTTGACTATGCTCATAATCCTCATGGCTACGAAGCTGTAGGTAGTTTTGTGCGTAATTGGCAAGGCACAAAAATTGGGGTTGTGGGAGGACCAGGCGATCGCAGAGATGAAGATTTAATTCTCTTGGGTAAAATTTCGGCTCAAGTCTTCGATTCAATCATTATCAAAGAAGATGATGACAAACGGGGTAGAGAACCAGGAGAAGCAGCAGATTTAATCTGTAAAGGGGTGTTTCAAGAAAATCCCAACCTCAAATATGAAACCATCTTGAGTGAAACTGAAGCAATTGAAACAGCATTAAATAATGCAGTAAAGGAAAGTATTGTAGTAGTCTTTCCCGAAAGTGTTAGTAGGGCGATTGATTTAATTCAACAACGAAACAAAAATAATTAGATCAGATTGCTTAATTTTTTCCTAGATTAAGGGAATACTAAAGGCGAATGTAGTTTAAATTACATTCGCTTTTTTTGTCTAAAACCATTAAAATAAGCGATTAAATCTATAGTAGAAGGGACTCTAACCTAAAAGGGACAAGGGGTATAAACTCTACGCGATTCCTGTAGAGGGAGCCTCTCCAGAGCTTGGTTTGACTTCCTCAGCATCACTAAAAATCTTGTAACTATTTTGTAAGTTATTTGTGTTCTAGGATCACAGCCAAGGCAACTTTCCCCATAAATAAAATAATTAGCGATTAACTATGAACAATCCACAAGATTCATTAGAATCAATAGTCGCCGAGCGGGTTAAGGCTACGACGAGAATTATTGATAAAGTTCGCCGTTCCCAAGATATCAGGACAATTTTTGAGGATACTACCCAAGAAATGCGTCAGGTCTTGAAATGCGATCGCTTTGTAATTTATCAATTTAATCCTGACTGGAGCGGTCAAGTAGTTGCAGAATCAGTAGGTAGTGGTTGGATTTCTTTGTTAATTAAACAAAATTATCCTGAACTGAGCGATATAAATCAAATAAGTGAAGATCGGTGTATTGTCAGAGATTGGTCCCAAGGAGAAACAGAAGATATCGTTGAGCCTGATAGTTTTCTTCAAGAAACTAGGGGGGGGAAATATGCTTTTGGGCAAAAATTTACAGCGGTAGAAGACATATACGCCAGAGGCTTTCCCGATTGTTACGTTAAAGCTCTAGAAAAATACCAAGCTAAAGCCTATCTAATCGTGCCAATTTTCCAAGAAGAAAAGCTTTGGGGCTTACTTGGAGCTTATCAGAATGATAGCACCAGAATTTGGCAAGAATGGGAAATTGATTTAATGATACTGATTGCTAATCAATTAGCTGTAGCCCTGCAACAGGCAGAATATCTGAATCAACTCAAACAAGCTCAACAACAATTAATTCAACAAGAAAAATTAGCTGCCTTAGGACAACTCATTGCAGGAATAGCCCACGAAATCAACACTCCCTTGGGAGCAATTCAAGCATCTGCTGGTGATAATACCAAAGCTTTACTAGCTGCGATCGCTGGATTACCCCAATTATCAGAATATCTTAATACAGAGGAAAAAACGCTCTTTTTTCTCTTATTAGATCGAGCAAT
>JASJDB010000353.1 GCA_030065315.1 Xenococcaceae cyanobacterium MO_167.B52
GCTTCTTGACAAAGGGATTTTAAAAAGTCTAATCCTATTGTTTCTAAATCTTCCCACCTTTCTTTAATAACTTCATAGAAAGTGTCGGGATAATAGACACCACTAAAAGCCAAAGAAGCTGTATCTTGATATTCTACTTGTAAATGAGATAAGACATGAAGCAAATGGAGATTGGCACCAAAAGTTTTGGCTAATGATAAAGCTTGTTCAAATGCTTCTCGGCTGAGTTCGCTGTCGTCTATAGCAACTAAGATGTTTTTATACATACTCGAACTCCTATTTTAGGAAACATTAACTTCTACTATAATTTTAGGAATGATTTAGAAATTGAATCTATTTTGTAATCTTTCTTGAATATTACTGATGGATTATTGGTGTTGACTAACTAAGAAATATAGATTGGTTGAGATATTTTAATATTTGTGCTGAGTAAACTTACCTATCAAACAAATTCCGTAAAAACTTGGTTGACTTAGTTTAAGCGGTTATGGAAAATTGGAATTAATAATTAATTCAGGGTTTAATTTTCCCTAACATGCAATCATCAAAAAATTTTATAGTTGTTGACACGGCAGGAAAAAATCAATTACGTGAAATAGCTGTCATTGACTGCAATGGGAAGTTAGAATATGAAGCTTTTTCTGAAGAATACCCTGAGAATTATAGAATTACATTAAACAAAAAACCTTTAAAAGAAATACTGATAGATTTTAATAATTTAGTGAATCATCGAGTAGTTGTATTTCACAATGCAAAACATGATTTACAAGTTCTAAAAAAATCTTATAAAAAGGTTGGCATTAAGGCGAACAAACTCAAACATATTTGCACTTATCAATTAGCACAAAATTTCTTACTCAAATCAACTAGTTATTCTTTAGAAAATCTCAGTAAACAACTCAATATTAAGGTCAATAATAAATATTTTAATTCTAGTATGGCTCACCATGCTAGATATGATGCTGAATTCACCTATCAACTATATTGTAAAATTATGAATCCAAGAATTACTATTGCTCAATCTCAAAAAGCTAATCCTTTTAATAGTAATCGAGTCGATAATCCCTTTCAACATCACCTCGATTTAAGTTCTATTTATCAAGAGCAATTTCAGACTCTGATTTTAGCTGTTAATGATATTAAAAGTGATTTCAATAACCAAAGTAAAGGAGTAGTAGTTACTGGCGAACCAGGGATGGGTAAAACCCATTTAATGATGCGTTTGGCAAAAGAAAAACTTAAAGTAAATCGTTTATTATTTATCCGTCAACCGAATAATTCTGATGCAGTCATCTATCACATTTACAATCGTATTTTAGAGTCTTTAGCAGAAAGAGTAGAAGGAGAATATACTCAATTACAGCATCTTTTAGCCCATAGCTTTATTAAGCTAATTGATAATTTAGATTCTAGCGAACTTACTAAAAAAGATGAAGATATTATTGCTTTTACTATTGATAATCCTTAAGTATGGTGGTGCGGGATATTCCCCCCAAATTTTGAAAGGAATTCTGAAATTTTGTGCTTATCGTGAAGCTAATAGAAGACAATTAGTAACCAGATGGTTAGCAGCAGATTGTTTGAGTACTGACGAATTATCTAAAATTGGCTTGAATAATTGGCAAAATGATATGAGTCGAGAGGCTTTTTCTTTAGAAGCTATTTCTGTATTTAGTAAGTTATCGTTATTGGATGAACCTTTAATTATTGTTTTCGATCAACTAGAGGGTTTAGGATTAGATCACAATCGTAGTTTATTACTAAACTTTGGCGAAGCTATCAAAGAGATATTTACTCATGTTCCTAATAGTCTGATTATTCTTAACTTTTTTCCTAATCGTTGGGAACAGTTTAAAAAGATATTCGATCCTGCTACTGTAGATCGGGCTTCTCAATTTCAAGTGTCTTTAGACAAACCAAAACATGAAGAGTTACAAGATGTTTTGCAACTAAAACTCAATAGTATTGGAGAAAAAGTAGAACAATTTTTTACTGAATTAGAATTAGAAGATATTTTAGAGTGTAACTCGATTCGTTCTATGTTAAACCGTGCTGCTGACTATTATCGCCATAAAATAAATAAAATTGCTTTACCAAAGAAGATTAAAGACGAGACAGAAACAAGGATTATTAAGCTCGATGATAGTAGCTTAAGTCAAAGATTAGAAGAAATAGAAAAACAATTAGTATCTTATAAAGAAATTTTCACTAAGATATCTGAAGTTATCAGTGAGTTTAATCCTTCTAATAATGGTAAAAACCCACCTATAATCCCTCCTATTTTTCCTCCCCCACCTATAGACCCCATCAAAAAATATATTGAAGAAACCACACAAATCTTACTCGACGAATATCAAAAACCCCAAATTATCACTGACCATGATGATGTAGGAAAGTTGAGAAAAATTGTAGAAGCTTTCAAAACTGAATATTCTTTGCAAATAGATCATTTACTACTAGGGAAAAAGAAACTTCCCGAACATCTAATAATCAAAAATGAAAAGCAAACAGTATGTATTGGATTTCTTGAAATCGGGAGTAGTGCTTTTACCTTCAGAATCAAAAATCATAATGAATTAGTAATTAATAATAAGAATATTACTTTCCGATTATTGAGAGATTGCCGACAAGATAAAATTTCGGGAAAATCAGGCAAAGACGAAATAGCCAAGCTCAATCATACTAAGAATGGCAAATTTATTATAATGGATGCAGAAAATAGAATTAACTTAGAGCTACTTTATAGTTTATTAGTTGCTATAGAAAACAAAGATTTAGATGTTTCTTTGGAAAATTTAATACAAGTTATTAGTGAAGAATTAAAAGATTACTGGTTGGTTAAAATATTAACTGGAACGCCAAAACTGGTCGCAGTTTAATATAGCATTTCTTAGATTTATGAAGTATCACCAACAAACCACTGCGGGTATTCATTTGATTGCTGAACAGTAAACTATTGAAATTGTCTTTAATTTTCTAACTTATGGGTAAGCATATAACTTAATAGCCAATTAGCAGCCGTAGCACGACGAGTATGTCTGGGAGTGAATTCCCCAACTTTATAGCCTTTAAATCCTAATTTTTCCTTAAGTAATTGTTTATTTGCTTTAGGAATAGAGCGAGTTAATTTTACTGTGGGTGGTCGATTTTCGATAAAATCTGGTGGTTCAGGATAAGCTTCTTTCCAATCTGCTGCTACTTCAGAGATATCCCAAGTTTGAGTTGATTGATCATAACGATAGCCCAAATAGTGCCACACTAGCTGATTAACAATATTGTCATCAATTTCTTCGTTTAAAATTGCCCAGATAGTGTCAGTATTTAAAGAGGGAAGTTTAGACATAATATTGATTGTGGATAGTTGAGCAATGCAGCCTAAAATATGGCAAATTACTATAGTTTTAATTATTGGTATTGTATCTGTTTCCGCTGCTGCTATTTTTATTCGCTTGGCAATGGATGCAGCAAACAATTATACCATTGGTTTTAGTTTATTCTTGGCTGCTTTTCGTTTAGTTGTCTCCGCTCTGATTTTACTACCCACTTGGCGTAAAATAAAACATCTAAAAGTTAGTAACCAGACTTATTATTTTGCGATCGCTGCTGGAATTTGCCTGGGATTCCATTTTGCTACTTGGATTAGTTCTTTAGCTTTTATTTCTGTGGCTGCTTCTACTACTTTAGTGACAACTAACCCTGTATGGGTGGCTTTGTTGGCTCGATGGTGGTTCAAAGAAAAGTTATCTTACAAAACTGCGATCGCAATTACTGTTGCTCTATTGGGTAGTGTAATAATTGCTGTAGCTGAAAGCAATACTGTTAATGCCCATCATAATTCAGTATTGGGTGCTATTTTAGCCTTGATTGGAGCAATAATGGCTAGTTTATACATAGTATGTGGCAGACAAGCTCAAAAACAAGGACTTAGTCTAGCTAGTTATATCGCGATCGCCTACTCTAGTGCAGCACTTATCTTACTGCCTCTTCCTGTACTATTTGGTGCCAATTATCAAGGATATCCGAAACAAGTTTATCTATATGGCTTATTAATGGCTATATTTTCTCAAATAATCGGTCATACTAGCTTTAACTGGGCTTTAAGATGGTTATCTCCCACTATAGTAACTCTCTGTATTTTAATTGAACCCGTAGGCTCTAGTAGTTTAGCCTGGATTTTCCTCAAGGAATCTCCCTCTGTGGGAGTAGTTCTGGGGGGGGTGATTCTTTTATTAGGAGTAGGGATGGCTTTGACTACCAAGAAAACTGTATAGAAGTTTGAGTAATGAAAGATCAAATATCATTACAATAAACTTAAAACACTAGATATTGATCATTAACTATAAAACACCACCCTGTAGTGATAGGCGTTAAATGATCAATGTTAAATGTTAAATGTTAAATGACTAGTAGATAATATGGCTGCTGCCGTTCTAATTGAAAATTTACGAAAAAACTACGGAGATGTCTGTGCTGTCAAAGATATCTCCTTCACCGTCAACCAAGGGGAAATCTTTGGCTTATTAGGTCCTAATGGTGCAGGTAAAACTACCACCATTCGTTGTTTATGTACCCTAGCTAAACCCGATGGAGGAAAAATTGAAGTAGGAGGGATTTCTGCGATCACAAATCCGAAAGCAGTCAGAAACCGTCTGGGCTACGTGGCTCAAGAAGTAGCAATTGATAAAGTTCTCACAGGTCGAGAATTACTGGAGCTACAAGCTGCGCTCTATCATCTTCCTGGTAAAGTTAGGAAAAGCAGAATTCCCCAACTGGTAGAAGTTTTAGGTTTAGATGACTACATTGACAAAAAAACTGGCACTTATTCTGGTGGGATTCGCAAGCGGTTAGATTTAGCAGCAGGGTTATTACATCAACCAGAAGTTTTAGTATTAGATGAACCAACGGTAGGATTAGATATAGAAAGCCGAATGGTGTTGTGGAATTTTTTACGATCATTGAAGCAAGCAGGAACAACAGTGCTGATCACTAGTCATTATCTCGAAGAAATAGATGCTTTAGCTGATCGCTTGGCGATAATAGACAAAGGATTAGTGATTGATGAAGGAACACCTTCAGAATTAAAAGATAAAATAGGGGGTGATCGGGTTACCCTACGTATTCGGGAGTTTACTCCCCAAGAAGAAGCAGAAAAAGCTCAACATTTACTAAAAAATTTACCCTTTGTCGAACAAGTAATCATCAATACAGCACAAGGTAATTCTCTTAATCTCATAGTCAAATCGGGAGTTAATAGTTTGAGCCAGATCGAGCAATCTTTAAATAGTATTAACTTGCCAACTTTTAGTCTTGCCCAATCTCGTCCTAGTTTAGATGATGTCTATCTTGCTGCCACTGGTCAAACTCTGATGGATGCAGAAATAGCTGCTGCCAGTACCAGAGACACCAAAAAAGAACAAAAACAAGCAATGAAGAGTTAATAATTATCCCAATTTATTTTATTAAGGAAACAAATTTATGGTTGCAACTCGCAAAATTAGTGCTATATTAGCCCCCAATCCTGGAATTACGGAGCAAACAGAAGCCAATAGTAGTTCTATCGGAGACTTTATTCAGGAAACTTTAGCCCTTACCAAACGCCTGTTCATTCAGCTTCAGCGTCGTCCATCTACCCTGATGGCAGGAGTAATTCAGCCTTTTATGTGGTTGGTTTTGTTTGGCGCATTATTTAGTAAAGCACCCCAAGGTTTATTTGGTAATGACCTTAGTTATGCTAAGTTTTTGGCACCAGGAGTAATTGTATTTACCGCTTTTTCTGGAGCGTTAAATGCAGGGTTACCAGTGATGTTTGACCGAGAGTTTGGCTTTCTTAACCGTCT
>JASJDB010000354.1 GCA_030065315.1 Xenococcaceae cyanobacterium MO_167.B52
GGTTATCTAGAGCAAGCAGGATTGAGGAATAAGATAAATATTGATGGTGAAGCGATTAGATTAAGCAATCATGCTCTACGTCATACATTTGCTACTCAAGTGTATGGCAAAACTAAGGATTTGCTTTTAGTGCAGCGTAGTCTCGGTCATGCCAATCCTAGAACTACAGCTAAATATGCTCATGTTAATGATGACCTTGCTGCTGCCGAAGTTATTGATTTAGGATGATTTAGAGTCAAACTGTTGTGGGAGCAGAAGTAAATTAATGGAAAATTCACCTCAATTTTATTCCTGGAAAGATAATTCCTGTGCTTACACAGTTCATACTTCGAGTAATCCTGTGACTCAAACATCAACTATACTCTTGATTCATCCTATTGGCGTAGGATTATCAGGAGTATTTTGGCAACCTTTTATTGAGGAATGGTTAAAATTCCATCCCAGTTGTGTAATTTACAATCCTGATTTATTAGGATGTGGGGAATCTGATATGCCATCTGTGGCATACTATCCTCTGGATTGGGGGTTACAACTCAAATATTTTCTGGAAAGTGTAATTAAAAAACCTGTGACTTTAATTGTTCAAGGTGCATCATTTCCCATCGCGATTAAGTTGCTGCAAAAATTAGATAACCCCAACTTAGTTGAGAAATTAGTTTTATCAACTCCTCCAGCATGGCGCATCATGACCAAAGCAGCTAATCCGCTAGTAGATAAATTACTGTGGAATCTGGTATTTGATTCGCCAGTGGGTTTAGGGCAGTTACTGTATCGTTATGTTCGCCGTCGGCAATTTATTGAATCATTTTCTATACGTCAGTTGTTTGCCGAGCCGACTCAAGTTGATTCACGATGGTTAGAATCTTTATTCTTAGGAGCAAAAGACCTTCAAAGTCGTTATGCGGTATTTTCCTTTTTAGCGGGATTTTGGCGGGAAGATTATACTGCTGCGATTGAGTCGATTAAGCAACCTACTTTAGTGGTGTGGGGGGAAAAAACTTCCAGTATTATTCAAAAAAGTTTAGCTGAAACAATAGAACAACGAGAAACAACTTATGTTCAGCATCTTCCTCAAGCACAAGTCTGCACAATTAAGGGGCGTAATGTACTGCCATTTGAGTCTCCCTCTAATTTGGTCAAAGTGATTACAGACTGGAACAATTAACCTGAGATTCTAATTAGCTACCAAAAAAAGATCGGCTTAGAAGTACCTCTTCAAAACAACAACACCCAAGCTAGACTCACTGAGGGACTTCCTTGTTTTTTCAAAGAGCATAATCTAGAGTTTACTGTTTAAAATAACAGTCAATTAACTCTCTATTCCAAGCTTAGGAAATATCAGCTTTTTAGATGGGTGTTAGCGTTGTTATTTAACGAGACAGATGTTAATTTAAACAGACTGTTTGACCTCCTTTTTGTAATACGGACAAACCTGTAATCTCTGTCAGGGAAGCTCTTATTTCTTCAATTACTAATTTATCACTTTCTCTTTTAATTCTGAATAAATGACACATAAGTTTACTTATTATCTACATTTTGAAAGGGAAATTTTGGGCAAAAATACCTAAAATTATCTCTTAAGATTTTCTGGCTCAATTTATTGCTCACTGAAAAATCAGAGCTAAATAGTTGATAAAATGTAGTTACTTAGAGTTTTTCGGTTCTTGAGTCTTTTATAAACTTTATAACTTTCTATTAAGAGCGATTAATCCGAAATATGAAGCTAAGAGTTAAATATTAGCTGATAAAAAAGCTCACCAAAGGAGTTGTAATCCGTTAAAATTACTCCGTTCAGGTGCTCAATAAAAATGATTCGATACTTCCGTGACCGCGTTGAAGCTGGTCGATTACTAGCAAAAAAACTCAAAATTGATTATGCCAATAAGCCAGATGTATTGGTTTTAGGCTTACCTCGTGGTGGTGTACCAGTGGCATACCAAGTTGCCAAAGTACTTAATGCTCCCTTAGATATCTGTCTTGTCCGAAAATTAGGAGAACCAGGAGCTAAAGAAATAGCTATGGGTGCAATTGGTACAGGAGGAATTATGCTTCTGGCTCAAGATCTAGTTGAGGAGTTAAAAATTGCTGAAAAGACACTCAAACAAATTATTGTCAGAGAGTGGCAAGAATTAGAGCGACGGGAAAAAGTTTATCGTGGTTCTCGTCCTCTACCTGATTTAGGCAATCGCACTATTATCTTAGTGGATGATGGCATTGCTACGGGTTGGAGTATGAAAGCTGCCATATCTATCGTGAAACAACAGCAACCCAAACGTATTGTTGTGGCGGTTCCCATTGCATTTCCCGATGTCTATGAGGAATTACAAGAAGAAGTGGCTCAAGTTGTTTGTCTGATTGCACCCAAGCCTCTGAGAGCTATTAGTCTTTGGTATGAGAACTTTTCTCCCACAACTGATGAAGAAGTTTGTAGATTGTTGGCAGAGAATCTTTTCGCCGAAAAACAAATGTTAGAAAGAGTTGATTAAATTGCTGTCATGAAATTTTGGCGCGATTCTACTTAAATAAGGTTTTTGGTATATAGTACACTCGTTATAAGCGATTCCTAAAACTATTGTAAAATAACAGTTAAGAAGAAAATTTGCCGAAAGATAACCATTGATTAAGTAGCTATTCGATGTTCAGACAAGTCTAATAAAAACGGGAAACCGCAAGATATTGTAATGCATTTTCCGAGCTAGAGTAAAATTGTTTAATTGTGCCACCCCACCTAATTTGTCCTGTATTGATAATGTAAATTTGGTTGGCTAACTCTAAAGCAAAAGCAATATTTTGACCAGTAATCAAGAGAGTATATCCACGACTAATTAATCTATTAACTATCTCAGTAATCCGTTGTACGACAATAGGGGCTAATCCTTCTGTTGGTTCATCCATTAGTAGCATTTGAGGATTGCCCATAAGGCTGCGAGCAATGGTCAGCATTTGCTGTTGTCCCCCAGAAAGTTGACGAGCTTTACGTTGACGCAAATCCAGCAATTCGGGAAAATCGGCATAAGCTGTTTCTAAAATATATCCTTTTTTGGTTGTTTTACTAGCAACTTCCAAATTTTCTTGTACTGTAAGTTCGGGAAATAATCGACGATTCTCTGGTACTAAGCTAATTCCGCGACGGGCAATTTCCCAGCTAGGTAATCCAGCAATTTCTTCGTTATTGAAGCGAATACTACCTTTCAAGGGAGCTTGAATCCCCATAATACTTAGTAAAGTAGTGGTTTTGCCCGCCCCGTGCCTGCCAAGGAGAAGGACAATTTCGCCCTGGGAAACTTCTAAGCTGACTCCTTGCAAGACATGACTATCTTCATAATAAGTGTGAATATTACTAACTTGTAGTAAAGCTGAATTCATCGGCTAAGTTCCTAAATAAACACGACGGACTTCGGGTGAGTCGCTAACGGCTTGGCAATCGCCTTGGAGCAGAATCTGACCTTGGTGCATAACAATGATTGACTCGGCTAAATTAAATACTACTTCTAAATCATGTTCTGTAATTAAGAAGGTACAGCCTGTGGCTTGTTGCAACTGTTTGATTAATTGGACAATTTTTTGAGCTTCTTCTCGACTCATCCCTGCGGTTGGTTCATCTAAGAGAATTAAACGGGGTTTTAGAGCTAGTATGATCGCAATTTCCACTAAAGAGCGATCGCCGTGACTGAGAAGATTCACGGGATTCTGGGCGAGAGCTTCAATTCCCACCAACTCCAGGATATCTTTTACAGCTTGATTAAGAGAGCGATCCTGTTGAACCTTAGTCCAAAAATCAAATTGCTTTCTCTGAAGGCTAATCACTGCCACACGAATATTTTGCGCCACTGTTAGGTTAGGAAAAATACTAGTAATTTGAAAACTGCGACCAATTCCAGCTTGGACAATTAGGTTGGGAGTTAAACCCACAATTTCCTTGTTTTCCAGTTTGACACTACCAGAAGTAGGAGCTAAGTGACCGCTAATCAAATTATAAAGAGTAGTTTTTCCTGCACCGTTGGGACCAATTACCGCCGTAATTGCCCCAGAATTTAGCTCAAAACTTACGTTATTTACAGCACGAATCCCACTAAAATCTTTAGTTAAGTTACTGACTTTGAGAACGCTGTCGGAAGCGGAATTTACCAAGTTTTTCAACAGATGCCAACACCCCTCCAGGAAACCCTAAAATCAAAGGAAGCAATAATAATCCTAAAAATAGATGCCATAAATTTAATTGGCTCTCAACTAAAGTATCAGGCAACAAAGGTAAACCGGCTAACCATTGCCAAAAATAACCTTGATTCGATTGTAGCCAATGTTCTAACCCAATAAAGAGAGTTGCGCCCACAAGGGGACCAGCAAAACGATGATAGCCACCTAAAATTGTCATTAAAACAGGAGTGGTACTAAAAGTCCAATGAGCTATTTCGGGATTAGCAACTCGCTGAAAAGGCGACCATAAAGCACCTGCTAAACCTGCCATTCCCCCAGCCAGAATAAATGCTATCCAGCGCAATTGACGTACATTTATCCCCACAAATAATAAGCGTTGAGCATTTTCTCGACTAGCTTGTAATAATTCCCCAAAAGGACTGTGAGTAATCCGCCAAAGTAAGTAAATTGCGAGTACAACTAAAATTAGAGAGAGATAGTAATAGGCAGAAAATCCCTGAAGTTTAAGCTCAATCCCTGGAATCCCCAAATTTGTGACGAATATCCCTGTAATACCATCACTTCCTCCTGTAACTTCCCGCCACTGAAAGATAATTGTATAGACCATCATGCCAAAAGCTAGGGTCAACATGGCAAAGTAAATGCGATCTAGACGCACACTCAAATAACCTAATCCTGTTGCTAAGACAGCAGCAGCTATTACTCCTGCCAAAATCCCCAGTAGCAAAGGAGCAGAATGCTTGACCAAATAACCACATACATAAGCACCAGTGGCAAAATAAGCAGCATGACCAAAGCTGAGTAACCCTGTATAGCCAAACAAAAGATTGAAACTCAGGGCAAATAGTCCCATTAAGAGAATTTCTGTTAGTAAGACAAGGTTAAATGGGGAAAGGAACCAAGGGAACAAGAATAGCCCCAAGATACTAACAGCAATAATTATCCATTGAAGACGATTAAACATTGAGTAAGGTCACTTATTTACCAATGCTGGGTGAGGCAACGGGAGTAACCCTTAAGCGTAAATCAAGAGCCTGAATAACTTTGAGAACTGTGGCAAATTCTGGATTGCCTTCGCTTGACAAAGCTTTATAGAGACTTTCCCGCCCCAATCCTGTTTCACGGGCAATGTGTGTCATCCCCTTAGATCGGGCTATGTCCCCTAGTGCTGCTACCACTAGATTTGGATCGCCATCTTCAAGGGCAGCTTCAAGATATGCAGCTATGTCTTCTTTGGTTTCTAGATGCTCTGCTGCATCCCAAGGATAGGTTTGAAGTTTTTTCATATGACAGACTGGCTGAAAAATGACCAAATAATTGACTTATAATTATATAAGCGATCGCGTTACAAAATGACGCAAGGCTTAGGTTGTCTTGTTGTTTATTGTGCAAAATGTATTTGATCAACAAGTTTATCAAACAGTCTATTATCCTATTTCTCTTACTGTTGTCGAAAAATCAGCCGATATTGGTATAGTAAAAGAGCAGTTATCTGATTTAGAGGGAGAAACAATTGCTAAAGCTGTTGATTTTCGCACAAAATTACAGAAAAGCGATGTTGAAAGCCCTCCTCATTTATGGGAGGGATGAAAACGAGCGAAGCGTTCAGCTAAGATAGCTTTAACTATCCCGAAACATGGTACAATTCTTGTGGATTTTTGAGGTCGAGATGTAT
>JASJDB010000355.1 GCA_030065315.1 Xenococcaceae cyanobacterium MO_167.B52
TTTTCGTCCTCTACGAGAAAAGTTTTTAGCAAGATTAAATCCTACTGATGAAATTAGAATTTTAATTCAAACAGAAAATACTCAACTACAATGTTTACCTTGGCATTTAGTAGATTGGTTTGAATCTTATACCCAAGCTGAAATAGCAATTAGTAAATACAATTATGAGAAGGAAGAACCTAGTTTAGAATCTTCCAGCAAGCAAGTTAGAATATTAGCAATTATTGGTAATAGTGAAGGAATTAATACCGAACATGACCGCCAAATTTTAAAGAAATTACCTAATAGTTCTGTGACTTTACTGGTTGAACCAGAAAGACAAGAGATAACAGAACAATTATGGCATCCCCAGGGGTGGGACATTCTTTTCTTTGCAGGGCATAGTAATAGCGATCAGAGTAAACAAACAGGATGTATTTATATTAATCAGCAAGATAGTTTGAAAATTTCTGAACTAAAATTTGCTCTAAAAAAAGCAACAAAAAAAGGTTTACAAATAGCTATTTTTAATTCTTGTAATGGGTTAGGATTGGCTAGAGAACTAGCAGATTTAAACATTCCTCAAATACTGGTAATGCGCGAACCAGTACCAGATAAAGTAGCTCAAGAATTTCTCAAATACCTTTTAGCAGCCTACGCCAAAGGAGCAAGTTTTTACTTAGCAGTAAAAGAAGCTAGAGCGAAATTACAAGGATTAGAAGATAAATATCCTTGCGCTTCTTGGCTACCTTTAATAGTGCAAAATCCTGCTACTATTCCCCCTAGTTGGCAACAATTAATGGGAAGAAAAAATGGTGTTTCTCCTAAACCAAAACTGTCTCTAATTTTAAGTAGTAGCGCGATCGCAACTATAATAGTGATCGCTTTAAGATGGTTTGGGATGCTACAAAATTTGGAATTACAAGCCTTTGACTATCTTAGTCAAAAATTGCCCCAAGAATCAGGCGATCGACGTATTTTAGTAGTAGGTGCAGACGACAGAGATATTGGCAAGGATAAATATGGTTATCCTATTCCTGATGTAGTATTGGCAAAATTGATTCAAAAGTTGCAACAGCATCAACCGGCAGTTATTGGGATTGATATCTTTCGCGATAGCGCAGTACCAAGAGTCAAAGGCATTAGAGAAAACTCGGAAAATCAAGCATATTGGCAAGAACCCAATGTAGTAGCTATTTGTTTTGGTAACAGTCCAGAAAACAGTGTTGCTGCCCCTGAAACTAGTCCCAATAATCAAGTTGGTTTTGTTGATATATTTAATGACCTACAAAGTACTCGGGGTGCGGATGATAAAGTACGCCGTTATTTATTCTCACGTAGCGACAATGCTGTAGAAAAAAACAACTATTGTCAAACTGATTATTCCTTTGCTTGGCAACTCACCTATCGTTATTTTCGACATCATAATATTCCTGTGACCACTACGGGAGAAAATTGGCAATTTGGCACAAAAATTATTAACAGACTAGTTAATCGTAGTAGCGGTTATCAACAGTTCGATGATCGAGGTAATCAACTGGTTATTTCCTATCGTCGTACGCCCCAAATAGCACAGCAAGTAACCATTAGAGACATTTTAGAAGAGAAGGAAACTTTCGATCCCAACTGGATTAAAGACCGTGTAGTTATAGTGGGAATCACTGCCAAATCTGTCCCCGATATCCACGATACACCCATTGGTAGGATTAGAGGGTTACATCTTCATACCCATGTAGTTAGTCAATTAATCAGTGCTGTTGAAGAAGATCGCCCTTTAATTGGATGGCTTCCTTTGTGGGGAGATTGGATCTGGATTGGCTTTTGGTCAATGACCACCGGCATAATTATCTGGCAGGGACGCAATTATCTTCATGTCATTGTGGGCATTGGTAGTTCTGCAATTATTCTCTCTGGTATTTGTTGGCTCGCACTTACTACAGGGTTATGGTTGCCTTGGATTCCTGGGCTAATGGTAATCCTATTTACGGCAGGAGCCTACAAAGGTATGACTGTTATCTTGGATAAAAAATCAAGAAACTATCAACAAGGTCAATTATCAATTGGGGCTTGAAAATTTTTAAGAATAGTTTAATTGATTGGGATCTGTAATTAGTAATTAACTTATAATCTGAATTTAGCAGTTTTGTTTCTCGGTATATGGCTATATGCTTCCTCCAGAGCGGCGTTTTTATTATTTTATAATTTTCTGTTTGCTGATTATTGTATCTTCTTCTATTGGAACATTACTTTGGAAACCCTTTGGTAGCTTTATTTTTCCATTACCATTGCTAGTAGTTGGATGGTTCTATCGACGAATGTTTATCCCAGTTATGTCTGGTCAAACACGTATTCGACTCGCTAGTTTGGCATTACTTTATAGTACCTCAGTTTTATATTTTTTCCCTTCAAATCCATTCACTGCATTTCTACTAGGGATTTTTAATCAGTTTTTGCCAAAATTCGGATTTAAACCCACTCAAGAACCAATTTGGTATTCCTTAGTTGCTCAATTACTGGTTTCTATCGTAATTATTGCTTTAAATATAATTTGGCGATCGCAAGAGGTTACTGATACACCAACTGAATCATCCGACTCTTTATCATCTCTAGCAAATCAAGACTTTAGTAGAAGTTTAAAACGTTACTGTAAGGCATTAATTTCTACATTGGAGCGTTATGATGATGATGTTAATTGGAGCGATCGCGAGTTAACTCCTTTGGAAGCAGAAGTGGAAACAGAAAAAAACAATCGTCTGCGTCCTAAGATTGTCAAGGATTTAGTTGCAGCAATTAAACGCGATCGAGATTCTTCTGTTTTTGTTGTTTTGGGCGATCCTGGTTCTGGCAAAAGTGTATCTCTGCGTCGTTTAGTACGGATTCTTTGTCAGCAAGCACAAAATACAGGTGTTGTTCCTGTATATGTTAATTTGCGTGAATACCCCTCTCAAAGAAGAGTTACTACAAATTTAATATGGGAATTTGCTAAAGAGAGGGCATATGAACAAACAGGTCGAGATGGACGTAATTTTCTCGATACTTATTATGAAACCTTACGTATTAATAGTCGTTTATTTTTTGTAATTGATTCTTTTGATGAATTACCTTCTGTTTTAGATAGTGATGATCGCAGCGATTCTCATAAGGAAATATCGGCAGAATTTGACCGCTTTTTCACTCAAGAAATTCAATCTTGTCGTGCTGTTCTGGCTTCTCGACATTTTCGTGCCCCAGTTGGAGTCAAGGGAACAAGACTAATGTTAAGACCTTTTCGCGAATCTCAAATCAGAAGTGCCATGAAATCATGGTTGCTTGGTAAAGCAATTGATATCGAAAAATATATACGTCGTTTATTTAGAGAAAAGCCACAGTTAGTTCCTTTGCTGCGTA
Organism: Xenococcaceae cyanobacterium MO_167.B52; assembly: GCA_030065315.1. Taxonomy (GTDB): domain Bacteria; phylum Cyanobacteriota; class Cyanobacteriia; order Cyanobacteriales; family Xenococcaceae; genus JASJCP01. The sequence goes on from JASJDB010000355.1 coordinate 3,367, forward strand.
ATCCTTTCACCGCAGCACTAATTGCTGAGTATACACACACCAATGGAGGAGAAAAACTTCCCGACAACTTGTTTGAAGTTTTTGATAGCTATATTTTTGAACGACTCAACCAAGATCAACCCAAACTAAAGGAACTAAATATTTCCGTCAGGCAAGTGAGAGATGGAGCAGCTTTAATTGCCAAAAGTATGTATCAGAGTGATAACATTGGTCTAGAAGCTTCAGTTAGCTGGGTTATTTCTACTCTAGAAGAGCATTTTTCCAATTCAGAGACTGAATCCATTATTGAAGCCTTAGCATATAGTCGTATTGCTCGCGTAGGAGGAAGAATAACAGCTAATCGAAGGTTTTCCTTTGTTCATCGTAGATTTGCTGAGTTTTTTGTGGTTGAAGCAAGCAAACAAGGTGAAAATTTTCTAGATATTAGAGAAATACCTACTGATTCACGCTGGCGTGATTGTTTGGTAATGTATTGTGGAGTTTCAGAATTATCAATACGCAAAGAGATTGCTAATTACTGCTGGGGAATTATCGCTAGTTCTAAAGATAAGCTACTGGATGGTAATTTCAGTCAATTAGGCTCATTTGTCCATTGCCTGAGATTCTTAACTGATGCCTTTCGTTCTGATTTTGAAGCAATTGAGGATTTCCATGCTGAATTAGGAGATTTGGTGATTCAAGCTCTTAAAGCTAAAGATATTTTGATTGCTAAAATCGGTGCTGAAGCAATTCCTTTAATCGAAGAAAGTAAACAACAAGAAGCAATCATCATCGCTTTTGAAAGTAAAATTCCCTGGATATGTGATACGACACTAGGTTCATGTCAAAACCTTGGCTATATAAAAAAACAAACAAATGAATCAATACGTAAATATTTACGCTCTATTCCAGCTAAAGAACTTATACAACGTTTTAAAGACCTTGATTTTAGTCTAAGTTTATCAGAAATTTTTAGAAAACAGCGTATATTTCTATGGATAGATATTGTAGAGTGTGGTTTAGTTTACGCTGCATTAATTACTATTTTTTTGATCACCATATTTACCAATACTACTAGAGATATTTTAGGGATATCTATATATATTATCTTTATCTATATGTGTATTGATTTTATATTTACAGGTAAAATATTAAGTAAAAATCGTATAAAAAAAACAAATCGAGTGAGGAAAAAGGATAAAACTATTATTAGCTTTATATTTAAAATACTATTATTAGCTTTAGAAAAAACAATCAATATTTATTATATAGCTAATATTATACGAAAAAAAATATTAAAGAAGCTATTTTTTCTGAAATCAAACATTTATTATCCACTTCCGAAAATAGTTATAATACAAGACAAAATTGATCTAACAAGTAGAATATTATTAATATTCTTATATTTTGCTTGTATTACATTCTTCCTTACAATAGTTTCAAAGAAAATATTATTGTTAATTACCCTATTGATACTTTTGGTAATATTTTTAGGTTTAGATCTTATTATATCAATTTTATCATCAGCAAATTTTGGATATTTCTTATACTATTTATTTGATCTCATTATCATATCTATCTTCCACATATTTATATTTTGTATCCTGACCTTGATATCATATCCTTTGATCGACTTTTTGACAAAAATTTGGACTCCGAGAATCGATGAAATGTTATCGTTAGTTTTTACTGGATTTCTAATATTATCAATTACAATGATACTTTTTAGTGTTATTACATTGAAGATTATGTTAAATCGAGAGATGAGAAGGATGAATAATAATGGATTGCCACAAAAAGTTGATTTCCAAACAATTTATAATGAGTGTTCAAAATATAGGTTCGCGATTGTTCGCGAAAGTTATCTTAAGAAGTTGAGATTTAATCATATTACTTTATCTGGAGATGATAAAAGTCCGCCACCTGAGTTATTAAAAGATAAATCAGTCGCAGAAGAATTAGCTAAATTAAGAGAGCAATGGTACGGCTTATCAAGCTAGTCAACATGAGTTCGGATTGCCCTTCGGAAATCGCTAACGCCGACGGAGTTCAGAGTTCGGAGTTCGGAGTTCGGAGTTTGTAATTCGCCCTAAACGATACACCTGAGGATAAGACCATCGGGAATCCTTTAGGGCATCGGAACAGGAAACGGCGAACAGCCCATTATTTCTTTCTCTTTCATGAAGAATTTCCAATAAAGCGAAATCTCTCAAACTCACGTTTTGTTAGCTAAAAGTTAGAACGTTTATCTCGCAACCTCAAAAAAAATATTTCTGTATTATCACTTGCTGGATTAATAGAAAAAAGCTATCATGCAGTCATCGCAATATTGCGATAGTAATAGTAGGAGCTAGTTGTGCCAACAACCAAGATCGTTTTTTACCAAGAGGTAAAGCGAGGTGCTCTTCCTGTAATTGATTGGTTAAATGAATTAAAGCGTAAGAATCCCAAAGGTTTTCTTAATTGTGCTGCTCGTATCGCTCCGCTTGCTACTTATGGACACGAATTGAGAAGACCTGTAGCGGATTATTTGCGAGATGGTATTTACGAGCTCAGAGCTAAGGATCGTAATGTTCAGTACCGAATCTTCTATTATTTTGATGGTAAGAATATTGCGGTGCTTAATCATTCGATCATCAAGAAAACTTCAGCAGTTCCAAAGAAGGATATTGATTTAGCAATTAAAAGAAAAGAGAACTTTGAGCGAAATCCCAAACGACATACCTATGTAGAGAAAGAAACATGATGGCTAGAAAACCTACTTCTGATGGCATGGAAATTATCGACCGCATGATCGGTGACGACCCTGAAATGCGGTCGATGTATGAACAGGCAAAAGTAAATGTTCATGTAGCCCAATTAATTTATGATGCCCGTACCGAAGCTGGGCTTAGTCAAAAAGAACTGGCTGAGATGGTGAATACTACTCAATCAGTAATATCTCGACTAGAAGATGCGGATTATGAGGGGCATTCGCTCTCTATGTTGAGTCGAGTGGCTCAAGCTCTTAATCGAGAGGTAAAAATTGACCTTGTTCCAATAGTACCTGACTTAGAAAACGCGACACTTCCTCGTCCTTCAGCATGAGCCAGTAGAAGTGCTAAATTAATTAGGGGAAAAGGGAAAGTGAAGGTAAAAACAACCTTTAACTTTTCCCCGTCTTTAATAGCTTGACATTTTCTTTGGTTTACCCTGTATTTAACCTGTATTTCTCATACCAGCAGCAATACCATTAATAGTTAACATCGCACCCCGTAATAACTCTTCTTTACTAAAGCGGAAGTGAACCACATTAGAATCCCTGTCGTGGTGACGTAATCGCTTGATTAAGGCAACTTGTAAGAAACCAAGAGGAACAATCGTTCCGTTACGTAATTGAACTGATCTCTGTAATTCAGGATCACCGTCCAGAAGTTTTTTCTGACCATTAATGGTTAAAACCAATTCTTTTATCAGATGGTATTCTTGGGCAATTTGCTCAAATACTGCTTGAAAACGTTCCTGATCTTCTGGTTTAGATAATTCTTTGACGTAGTGTTCCGCTATTTGTAAATCAACTTTAGCTAGAGTCATTTCTACTTTAGAAATTACCATTCTAAAGAAGGGCCATTTAAAGTAAAAATAGCGTAGTAAGTTAAGATTTTTATCTGGTTCTTGTGCCAAAAATTCTTCTAAAGCTGTTCCGACTCCGTACCAAGCAGGTAATAAGAAACGACTTTGTGTCCAACTAAAGACCCAAGG
>JASJDB010000356.1 GCA_030065315.1 Xenococcaceae cyanobacterium MO_167.B52
GTTTAGTATCATAAAATGATCATACCATAATTTAAATTTGTGGTAAATAGCCGTTTTTAGGTACATCGAGTACCATAAAAACGGCGCGGGGAGTCCATGGATGAGGGGCTGATAAGAAGGGGTTTCCCCAGGTATTTATAAGCCCCGTCCCGACGCTGAATCAAAGATTACAGCGCGGGACTTATAGCTCCCCGAACCCCTCAGAGGTTAAAAAAAGCTTTAGCTCAAGCAGTAGGAAAAGGCTTACAACTAGCAATTTTTAATTCTTGTGATGGCTTAGGATTAGCCAGAGACTTAGCTCAATTGCAGATACCCTATACTATTTTCATGGGCGAACCAGTACCCGATACTGTAGCGCAACAGTTTCTCAAATATTTTTTAGCTAGTTTTACCCAAGGAAAAAATTTTTATTTAGCAGTAAAAGAAGCCAGAGAAAGACTTGAAGCATTAGAAACAAAATTTCCTTTATTGAAGTTACCGAAGCCGATATCCAAAAAGAATTGAATCAACAAAATTCATTGAAAGGTTCGATCAGTGACAAAACTTATAGAAATAACTTTGTTTATTAATATTTTTTTTACGAAAGGGGAAACTATAATGAGATTTAATTTACCACGAACCACGATTTTACTATCCTGTTGGCTAATCAGTCTCTTAGCTCAACCAGTTTTAGGAGAAAATAAACAATCTAGTGTCAATTCCCAACAACAAAATATTATCTTCAGTTTACCAACTCCTCTCAGTCGCGGAATTCCTCTAGGTCGTCATAAAGGAGGAGGAAGTCGCACTTATTGCCAGAAGCAGCAAAATTTAGCTGTTTTAGTCCCTATTAATAATAAAACCGTCTGGGGAAAAACTACAGCTACCCATCCTGAATTTTTATTTTATTTACCTCAAGGCTCGGAAATAGAATTTGTTTTACAAGACGAAACTGATAATTATGTTTATCATACCAGTAGGCAAATACTTCCAGAAAGAAAAGGTATTATAAGTATTTCTATTCCCCAAACAGCTACACCACTAGAAAACCAAAAAACCTATCAATGGACCCTTTCTGTTTCTTGCAAGAATAATGATTCCGAAAGTTTTATCTATGTACAGGGTTCAATGGAAAAAGTTGTTTTAGAGTCTAAAATTAATACTCAATTAGCAACAGCCAACGAGCTAGAAAAAGTTCTAATCTATGCTAAAAAGGGAATTTGGTACGATGCGATCGCGATTTTGGCTCGATTACGCCAAGATAATCCTGATGATACTCAAATTAAAGATATGTGGAGTGATTTATTAGAGCAAGTAGATTTAACAGAAATATCTTCTCAACCCATGCTCAAATAAATAATTTAATTGGGTTTTTGGGCAAACTAAATCATAAGTAAAATTACTCGCGCCAAACCAATTATGGGTAATTTTCCCCCAGATCAACCCCAAAAAAAGGTAGTCTTCCCAGGACATAAATCCATCTTAGATATTCGCGCCCCCCGTCGGCTACAGTTACTCCATCTATCCTCTAAACAAAAAAAAATAATTCCTTTCCTCTTATTAGGAGATATTCTAGGATTAGCGATCACCTGGAACTTTACCCGTTATTTAAATCAATTCTACTCTCCAATTTCTCATGAGTTTATTTGGTGGACATGGATGGGAATTCCCAGTTTATTTTGGGTTTTAGCAGCTTTAGTAGTGATGTTTTTTGCCTATGGTGGTTTGTATAGCTCAAGTAGTCAAAACTATGTACGGGGAGGTCAATTAATTAGTGGGGTATATTTATTTTGTTTGGTGTTGTCTTATTTTTATGACCCTAAAGTAGATTTACCGCGATCGCTTTTTTTTACCGCTTGGCTCACAAGTGTTTTTATGGTAACTGGTTTCCGTATCTTGCTTTCTTTATTGTGGCGAGAATCTTCAAAAGGACAACAATCAATTTCAGTATTTTTGATTGCACCAGGACCTAAATTACCAAAATTAGCTAAAGTTTTAGAAAAGAGAGGCTACTATAAAGTTGTAGGTGCTGCTTTAGCTATTTGCGCCCATACTAATACTACTCTGCAAACAATTATTAATTCTGGGGCGACGGAAGTTTTAGCCGAAGATTTACCTCAGACCAAATTAGCTTCTATTTTATATTGGCAACTCCGCCGTTATGGTATTGTTTTACGCCTGATTCCTTCTAGTGTAGAAGTATTGCACCGTCGAGGAGTATCAGAAATCTGTGCGGGTATTCCTACTCTAAGAGTCGAAACTCCTTTACTGGTAGGTTGGGATTATCGTCTGAAACGTTGGCTAGACATTATTGGAGCTTTTATCGGTATTATTCTACTTATACCAGTGTTTGTCGTAATCGCGATCGCGATTAAATGTTCTTCTCCTGGGGCAATTTTTTTTCGTCAAGAAAGAGTTGGTTTACATGGTAAAGCTTTCAAAATGTGGAAGTTTCGCACTATGGTAACTAATGCAGCTAAAATGCAAAGTCAACTAGAAGCACAAAATCAGACCACTGACGGAATTATGTTTAAAATCAAACACGATCCTCGGATTATTCCCATCGGTCATTTTTTGCGTCGAACTAGCTTGGATGAATTGCCCCAATTATTTAATGTTTTACTAGGTCAAATGAGTTTAGTGGGACCTCGTCCATTACCTGTTAGAGATGTGGAAAAAATGGAATCTTGGCATCATATTCGCCATCAGGTTTTACCAGGAATTACTGGTTTATGGCAAATTTCAGGTAGGTCTGATATCGATGATTTTGATGATGCTGCTCGTTTAGACCTGTATTATATAGATAATTGGTCGCTGAATTTAGATATTGATATTTTAATTGAAACTGTTAGAGTTCTCTTCTTTAGTAAAGGGGCGTATTGAGTATCGATCTTCTACCAATGTGGCATTTTTACAGTATTGAACTTTAAGAGAACCTGTTTATTTATTATAGCGAGCACTTTACCTCAGTTATGTAGTTAATTAATTTCTAAGAATAGATGGAGAATATTTATTAAAGAGTTATGAAATTTTTGACGATGAGAAGTACGATATAAATTTGATATCGATCCAAAATCTTTTTCAACTATCCAGTGTTTTTCCAAACAAACGTCTTGTTTATATTTATCTATACGTTCTTGAACTAATTTAATATTGTCGTTCATCTTTTTGTCAATCACAAAACCTAACATTGCACCCCAGTCATGACCAGGACTGTAAATCTCTTCAACAAAACGTAAAACTCCATTTTTTACATATTTTGTTGTTAATTTTCGATCTTCTTTTCCTGTACTACTTATTCGCTTACATTCCATCCCAAAATATTCTGCTTCATTAAAACTGTAGATAATTTTGATGTCTATTCTTCCTTCTGGTTCAATTGATTCTGGAGAACGTAAAGTACCAACTTCAGTTTCAATTCTGATTTGATGTTTCAAACCAGGACGACTATCTTTCTCTTTCTTCATTGCTCGACGCAAACAACCAGCGATTTTAGGTTCTAGATCTTTGGTATTTACTTCTTTATTCGCTATCACCTTTGACCATCCAATAATCGTGATATCCAAAACTGTGGCAATAAGATCAATAGATAAAGTAGTTGTGGGTTGTCCAAATACATTTGAATCATCTAATGGAATCACGGTTAGTTTTTAATTGTTCAGAAAGAATTATATCCGCATCATTTAAACCCGCAGAGCGATTCCAATAAATACGTTTGGCTGGTTTAACAACATAAATATCTTCTCCTAAGTAAATTCGTAAATTGCGGCGAGTATAAATTCTGTCTGCAATTTCTTGAGAAAGTTGTTCGGCAATATTTTTAAGAACAGTTTCCAATTCTTGAACAGGCAAGACTTTTACTACTTGTTGACGACCAGGAGTAGGAACTATACTGAATTTGACTACTTGCAATGGCGCATGACCAATATCAAGTACATCAGCAATGATTGTTCTTTCATTTAGTGTTTGAAGAAATGGTTTGATTACACTAATTAAACTTTGAGCATATTGAACTAATTCATCAGATTGTGGTTTGTTAATTGCTGTTGATTTTTCTCGAACCATGTATAAGTTGATGGTCATATTGACCATATCTTCGACCAATATTCGCTCCATCTCATCTAAACCATAGAGATCGAAGACAGCTTCATCAAGTTGTTTTTTGAGTTGGACTTCTTCTGATTGATTTTGATGTTTACGAAGTTGACCTTCTATCTCAATAATTCGAGTAACAAAGTTCTCATTATCTTTAGTAAGCTGAGGTACAGGAAGACGAGACAAATCTTGAGTCATCATTTTTTTTCTTTCAACACCCCAGGTAGAGGCAGTCATAAATTGAAAATAACTGGCTACTAATGAATTGATAATGCCATTTAAGTAGTGAGCTATCCATTCAGATAAAACTGATATTCCAGTAAAGCTTGTAGTATAAACAACATCCGTAGGACTAAAAGCAGCATAAATGCCTGACTCTTTAACTCTTTCTGGAATAATCACTAGAGGAGATTTGTATATATTCAAGTCTCTGGGAGCTTCTACTTTTGGATAAGATAATTTTTCTAATTTTTCTACATCTACTTGATATCTAGATATATTTCCTGAAGTTAGTAGTCTTTCTCCTAAAATTTCAGGTGGTGTTTTCTGTCTTTTATTACCAACTTTGAGACCAGCTTTGGGTGAATTTCCTGCAACTTCTTTGATACAAGGAAAAGATTCTCGTAATTGCTGAATTAAAAACATATCTCTGGCACTCCCCCAAGTAGCAACTTTGAGCATATCAGAATCGCTAGCAATACCATTTACTGAAACCTTAGTTATATTTTCAGCACCAATTTCAATAATTCCATGTTTTCTAACCTCTAAAGACCTTGCTGGACATACAAAGTAACAATAATCTTTCGCTTTTGCACGACAACCTTTGGCAATAAAGATCATTGCAGGAGCTTCAGAATTGGGAAAAATATTATCTCTATACAGTTTTGATAAATTAAGAATTATTTGTGGTTTAAATCTTGTAAAAAGTTCTTTTTTTGCTTTCTTTGCCTTTGAATCATTACTAAAAAAAGGTTTTCCATGTAAAATCAATCCAATTTGAGTCGAATCATTGGAAAAATCTCCTACTCTCCATAAAAATGCTTGATCGGGTGGTGTTCCATAAGCTATAGAATAGCCATTGGGATAACCTTGTTTTGGGCGTTTTATTTCACAATATTGGAATGCAGATTTAGTTGTTTTAGATTTCGTCCAGGGCGGATTACCTACAACTGCACCAAACTCTTTTTTGATAAACGCTTCAACTTGATTGAATTCAGCTTCTAAATCAAAAGCATCACTAGTAAATAAATTTTTATCAATTAGTCTTTGAAACTTTAAATCATCTGATAATTGGAGATTTTACTCTAATTCATAATCTAATTCCAAAGCCGTTAAATAAAGACTAAAAGCAGCGATTTGAATTGCTTTAGCATTAATATCTACTCCATAGATTTGTTGGTAAAGTGTGTCACGGATTAATTTACGAGATGCAATTTCACCATCAATACAACGCTTAACTACTAAACGACGTAAAGCTTCAACCAAAAATACTCCTGAGCCACAAGCTAAATCTAAAACTTTGGCATTGCCATCAAGATTTCTGAAAACTTCAGATAATACTAAGTCAACTAAATTAATTGGTGTATAGTGCGTACTTTGAGCTTTGGCTGTTTTTGTGTCAGTGGCATAAATAAACTTTTCGTAGATTGAACTAATTAGCTCAATGGGAATAATTCTAAAATCGTAGGCTCTCCATATACGAAGCTGTCCCGTACTAATTTCTATATTTCCACCAATAAAGTTTTTTATTACATCAAGATGTTGTTGTTCTATGTGTTCTCTTTCTGATTCTGATAAAGGAAATAGATTACCATTAAAAGTTTTTTGAATCCAATCAAATAGCTTATTGGTTTTTGATTTATCTGCTAAAACTTCAACAAAATTATCGACTTCAAAATGTCCGTTGAAAAAACTTTCATCAAGAATTTTCCTGTCTTGAAGATAAGCGATAAAGATTGATTGAATTAATAAAGTTTGAGCAATCGATCTTTCTAAATATAGTTCGTCAACTAATCGAACTTCCGTATCGGTTAAGTCTTTAACTAAAATCGAGTCTACTCTTTGCTTTCGATCTATATTTTTAGCTTTTTCCCACTTCCAAAATTCACCAGATTCAAACTCAAGGCGACTGGCTTTGTTTTTTAATTCTTTTAAACCAACTTCAGTAGTTTCAAATAACTCAACTAAATGCTTATTGGGATTATCTTTGTCTTGCTCTGTAGGTTGTGAATAACAGTTATAGAGTAATACTTTGGTTGGAGTAATCACCCATAACATGGGAGCTAATCCATGATTCCAAGCTAGTTTATGTAGTTCCGCTAGTTTTTTCGGTTCTGGATCTGCTTCACTAAGCTGAGTAAAATAAATACAAGGAGAACCAGACAACTCATAAATAGCTGTAGCGTTTAACTGATGAATAACAGCATTATATTTAATACGTTTTTCAAGCTTTCTAATATCTTCACGAAGAGATAAGGTTTCACTAACTCCTGAAGTTGGCACACCATTCCTATAGAAGCCAGTTGCTTCCATTACCTGTATATATGAAGTTGTGACATCAGTATTCAAAGACATGACTGATACTCCATTAAATTGCTAGTTGCTGCTGAGATTCAAAGCCGTTGGAATTGACTTCTGCACGCTTATCAAAGTCTAAAACTTGATGTTTTTGAGCTTCTTCCCACAGTTCGGTAATAATATCTCCAACTGCTCCAACTTCACGAATAACAGCCTGTCCTTTATTTTTTCCCGATGCTTCTAATACAGTCAGTCCAAAGTTTTCTAAATCTTCTACTAAATAGAGTTGTGAATTGACAAAGACAAGACTGTGTTTAAAAAAAGTCGTTTCATAATCTCGCTCTCTCAAAAAATCAAGTACTTTGCGAATCTCCTGAAGGGATAGGTTTTCACTTAATCTTTCTATAGTCTTAAGTTCTAAAACTTGTTTCCATGTATATACAACCTTTGGACGTTTGCGATTGCCAAATTTTTGTGGAGTAATCAAATTTGTTC
>JASJDB010000357.1 GCA_030065315.1 Xenococcaceae cyanobacterium MO_167.B52
AACTTTCTTTTAGCTAATGGGACAGTAGCTTCTAACTGTTTCAATAAATCCCACTCTACTGCTTATGCCTATGTAACTTATCAAACAGCTTATCTCAAAGCCAATTATCCAACAGAGTATATGACCGCTTTGTTAACTGCTAGTAGTGGGAATCAAGATAAGGTTGAAAAGTATCGAGAAAATGCCCAAAAAATGGGAATTGAAGTTGAACCCCCTGATATTAATCGTTCTCTAGAAGATTTTACTCCCCAAGATAAAAATATATTATTTGGTTTGTCAGCAGTAAAAAATTTGGGACAAGCAGCTATTGAAAGCATTTTAACAGCTAGAGAAGATGGTGAATTTACTTCAATGGCTGATTTTTGTGAACGAGTTGATTTACGTACTGTTAATAGTCGTGCCTTAGAAACTTTGATTTATTGTGGTGCTTTTGATCATATAGAAAAAAACCGCCGACAGCTTATTAAAGATATTGAATTACTAGTACCTTGGGCGCAGAAGAAGAATAAAGAAAAAGAAACAGGTCAAATGAATTTATTTGACCTAATGGGTAATAATAATACTGATAACAATAATACTAATGCCAGTTTTGAACAAGCACCAAGTAGTCCAGAAGTAGAAGATTATCCTTTACAAGAAAAATTAAGATTAGAAAAAGAATATCTAGGTTTTTATGTCAGTGATCACCCACTAAAATCAGCTAGTAAAGCAGCACAAATTTTATCTCCAATTAATCTTAATCAACTAGAAGAACAAAAATCACGAAAACTAGTTAGTGCCGTAGTTATGTTAACAGCAGTCAAAAAAATCATCACTAAACAAGGACAAGGCGATCCCATGGCTTTTTTACAGATGGAAGATATGACTACTAGTGATGTAGAAGGAATAGTTTTTCCTCGAATTTATGAAAAAATTGAGGCACTTTTACAAGAAGGGAATCGTTTAATTATTTGGGGAAAAGCACAACATAAAGATGATAAACATCAATTTATTATCGAAGATGCTGAAGAAGTTGATGAAGTCAAAATGTTGATGTTAGAGATAACTTTAGAACAGGCATTATCCCAAGAAACTATTCAAAATATTAGAGCAATTTTGAATAATAATAATGGAGAAAAAAATGTCGGAAAAATTCCCACAGTAATTATTATTAATCAAGGTGCAAAACGCCAATTCATTCGCCTGGGTCAAGATTATTGGATTAAAGATGAGTCTACTGCTGTCGCTGAGTTAAGTAACCGCGGTTTTAATGTTCGTACAGAACCTTTGATTTCTGTACAATAGTTTTTTTGTTCTATAAATAGGAAATTACAGCAAGGCAAGATAGTAACATTATGTAAACTTATAAAAGCACTTTTTCGACTTTTTGTTTTTTATGTCCTAGAGTTGTTGATAAAACTGATAGAGAGAGAATATACAAGCATAATCTAGAAAATTTGAAAAATAGTTAGTAAACATAACAATCAAGCCATTGATCAATAAATAATGGTTTTAATTTAATTATTGAGCCAAATGCTTTCTTGATAGAGCTTTGGTAACGCCAAGACTCTGGATTAAAATCTAAATACCATTACACAATCAACAGGATCATATTTGCAATAAACTGAGTAATGTTTAATTTCGTTAATATGTATCATTAATAAATCCTTAGATAGTTTGTATTTACCGAAATGCTAATCGGTTTGCTTCTTAATATCAAAGTTTTTCGTATTGTTAAATTTCCTTTTGCTTTAACTTCTTGGTTAGTATTGATTACTGGAGTGGGTGTTGCTGGAATTACAGCAGCTAATATTAACCGACTAAATAGACTAGCAGATAATAGTAGTCAAAATCAAATATTATTAATATGCTTAAAAGAACAGGTAAGTAGAACTAATTCTTTAGAATTAAAAGCTCTTATAAAACAAAAAATTGATCAAAAGCTCGACAAAGAACTAAAAAAAAATCAATTAGAAATTAATCAAATACTGACAACATTAGGATACTATCATATTCACGAAGAAATAAATAATCATGAACATGAATTGTTGCATCGTGCTTTTAATCTCTACGATCAATATAGTTTAATAATTAAAAAATCTATAAACTCGATCAAAAACAATGAAGTAACCGAAGCAATCGAAACCGAAAAAATAGATCAAGCTTATGATGAATTATTTAAGACTATTTCTCAAATAGAAAAAATCTATACTCAACGACAAAAACAAGCTCGAAAAAGAGCAGATTTAGAAATCAATTTATCTTTATTAATTGCAGCACTTATTCTTAGCTTTATTTTTTGGCAATTTAGTCAAGAAATTTGGCTTAAAAATCAGGATTTAAAAAGAACTCTAGAAGACTTGAAACAAGCCCAGGGACAATTAATCCATCAAGAAAAAATGGCAGCTTTAGGACAGTTAGTCGCTGGGATTGCTCATGAAATAAATAATCCCTTGGCAGCAATTCAAGCTTCTACTGGCAACACTAGCAAAGCCTTAATTCAATCTATCGACCAACTACCCCAAATAAATCAATATCTTGATCCACAAGAACAGGAATGTTTTTTTCAATTGATAAATTCCGCCATTAAGCGTAATTATTTCCTCACTTCGGCTGAAAAACGTCCTTTAAAACGCCAATTATCAAAACAGTTACAACAGTATCAAATAGAGAACTACAGAGAGATTGCTGATATTTTGATTGATATAGGTATTGATCAAGAAATAGCATTATTTATGCCATTACTTAAGCACGATCAAGTAAATTGGATATTAGATTTAGCTTATAATTTGACTAGGCTTATTAGTAATAATCAAACTATCCAGACCGCAGTAGAAAGAGCTTCTAAAATTGTTTTTGCTCTGAGAAATTACGCTCGTCGGGATCAACATGGACAAAAGCAGTTAGCGAAAGTTAGCAATGGCATTGAGACCGTGTTGCAGATTTATCATAATCAAATTAAAAAGGACATTAAAGTAATTCGAGAGTATCAAGATGTTCCTGAAATCTGGTGTTACCCAGATGAACTGATGCAGGTGTGGACAAACCTTATTCACAATGGAATTCAAGCTATGAAAGGAAAAGGGACTCTCAAAATTGCAATCTATCGACAAGACAGTTCGGCAAAAGATATTCCCATATCAGATAGACAGACCCTTCTAGAAAGTGTCTTAATTTCACCTGGGGATTTTTCTAATTCTGACTGGGATTTTCTTAAGTTAGAAATTACTGATTCAGGTTGTGGTATTCCTCCTGAATCTCAAACCAAAATCTTTGAGCCTTTTTACACCACTAAACCAGCTGGAGAAGGAAGTGGTTTGGGTTTGCATATCTCCCAACAAGTAATTAATAAACATCAAGGAGGGATTGGGGTAAGAAGCCAACCAGGAAAAACTACTTTCACGGTTTGGCTCCCAATCAATAACTGTTAACAAAACAAACATTTCCCATTGCCATAGACCACGAACAATCAAACTTAATTAAATCATGCCTAATTCTGCAATTCTCTGTGTTGATGATGAAGTACTTATCTTGGATAGTCTTAAGGAACAACTTAAGCGTCATTTTGGTAATCGCTATATTTACGAAATAGCCCAAAGTGCTGAAGAAGGTTGGGAAGTAATCAATGAGTTAGTAGAAGATAATATTAAAATTATTATCACTATTTGCGACTGGTTAATGCCAGGAACCAAAGGAGACGAGTTTTTGATTCAAATTCATCGGCGTTTTCCTCAGATTATCAAGATTATGCTTACCGGACAAGCCGACCAAAATGCGATCGCCAGAACCCAGAGACAAGCCAATCTCTATGCTTGTCTGGATAAACCCTGGACAGAAGAACAACTGTATCAAATTATTACTTCCGCGTTAGGTTAGGCAATGAAGGAAAAAGCAATTATCTGCGTTGATGATGATGAAGTAATCCTGACTAGTTTAGGAGAACAGTTAAAACGCCGTTTTGGCAATGAATATACTATCGAACTGATAGATAATAGTTTAGAAGTAATAGATCTTTGTGAGGAATTAATTGCGGAAGGATTAGAAATTCCTGTAATTATTTGTGATCAAAAGATGCCCCAATTGGCGGGGGATCAACTTTTGATCCGACTACATAAACTATATCCTCAAACTTTAAAAATTTTATTAACAGGTGTGGCTGAAGCAAATGCGATCGCAAATTTGATCAATGCCAGCGCACTCTATCGTTATATACCCAAACCTTGGGATGAAACTGACTTGCTTCTAACTCTGACAGAAGCTTTACGAGCTTATGAACAAAAACAACAATTAGCGCAACAAAATCAGTTACTCCTAGCTACCAACCAACAACTACAAGAATCTCTTTCCCTGTTAGTAGCCACCCTAGAAGCCACAGCGGATGGCATTTTAGTTATGGACGACTGTGACAGAGTAATTCGGTTCAATCAAAAATTAACTGATATTTGGAATATATCCGATTTTTTAGCGAATCAACCTGATACAAATCAAATTATAGACCTTATTTTAGAGCAATTATCCCAACCCTACTGTTGTTATCTGGATCATAAAGAAGTTGAATTTAGTAACAACTACTCAATTTTAGAATTAAAAAATGGCAAAGTTATCGAATGTTATTCTCAAACTCAAAAACTTCAAGATCAAAGACTGGGTAGAGTCTGGAGTTTTCGAGACATTACCGAAAGACAAAAAGCGGAAAATCTCATTAAACACCAAGCATTTTACGATGGTTTAACTGGACTAGCTAACCGCAACTTTTTTGACTGTTATCTAGCTGAAACTTTACACAAAGCTCATGAATCTGGCAATGAATTTGCGGTAATGTTTTTTGATTTAGACCGATTTAAAACCATTAACGATACCTTGGGTCATGGGGTAGGAGACATCTTGCTCAAAGATGTGGTGCAACGCTTATTGACTTGTATCAGACAAGGAGATTTACTTTGTCGTTGGGGAGGAGATGAATTTACTTTATTACTACCAAAAATTAATTCTGCCCAAGATGCTATTAGAATTGCCGAAAGAATTTTAGAAATTCTCCATCCTGCTTTCGAGATTAATGATCATTTACTGCGTATTACCAGTAGTATTGGCATTGCTATTTATCCTGAACATGGTCAAGATGCAGATACTTTGGTCAAAAACGCTGATGCTGCTCTATATCGAGCCAAAGAGAAAGGGCGTAATAACTATCAACAATATAACTCCAGGATCAATTCCCAAGCCCAAACACTGTTAAAATTAGAAAATAGATTGCACTATGCCCTCGAAACCGAAGAATTTATCCTCTACTATCAACCGATCATAGACGTAATCAGCAATAAAATTGTCAAATTAGAAGCTTTAGTACGTTGGCAACATCCCGAGTTTGGCTTGGTTTCTCCTAATATTTTTATTCCCCTTGCTGAAGAAAATGGTGCAATTATTCCGATCGGCAAATGGGTTTTAAAAACTGCTTGCGCTCAAAATCGACTCTGGCAAAAAATGGGGATAACACCACTTAAAATTTCAGTTAATCTTTCTCCAAGACAGTTTCAGGAGAAAAATTTAGTCTCTACAGTTTCCAGAATCCTGGCAAAAAATCAGCTTGCCCCATCTTGTTTGGAACTGGAAATAACTGAAACTACTGCGATGCAGAATACTGACTTGGCTAAAAATATTCTAATGCAATTCCATGATATGGGGATTACTTTGGCAATGGATGATTTTGGTACAGGATATTGTTCCTTAAGTTATCTCAAACAATTTCCTTTAGATACAATCAAAATTGATCAATCATTCGTTAAAAATTTGATTGCTAATCGTGAAGATGTTGCCATTGTTAAGGCGATTCTTAGCTTAGGAGAGGGGCTAGATACCAACGTAGTAGCTGAAGGAGTACAATCACAAGCACTAAAAGAGTTTTTGGCTACTTTAGAATGTCAATATATGCAAGGTTACTATTTTAGTCGTCCCCTACCTGGAAAAGAGATGACCACATTGCTCCTGTCTGGTGCAGGGAAAGTGGGAGACAAATTCAATGTATTTTCTGGTATTGGGGAAGAATTTTCTTGATCTTTTTTATCTTTTATCTTGGGTAGAAAATAAGCAAAAAGACCTGCACTTACGACTACAATTAATCCCAGGATAATTAATTTCCCAGAAAAGAATCTCGATTTTTTAGCTTGGGCATTTTTTTCTAAGATTACTAAATCTGGTTCCTGGGCAAAATATTGCGTGTCTGGCAGAATGTCATCAATGATCTCAATATCTGACCAAATGCTAGAATCTGCGATCGCAGATTCTACTTGTGACCAAAGAATCGGTTTGGAAGCTACTTCTGGATTTGGTTTGACCTGATAATGAACCAGAGCCAGGGTAACGTTATCGTGACCGTTTCTTTCATTAGCGAGCTTGATGAATCTGTGAACTGCTTTGGTAATATCACCCTTACCATTTAACACTGGCAAAGCAATACTACGCCAATACTGTTCTATACGATCAAAATCACTTAACCCATCACTACAAAGCAAAAACAGACAGTCATCATCAATTACTAGCCGTTCTGCATTAGGGTGTAGGGTGGCGGATTCTCGCATCCCCAAAGCTTGAATCAAAGCTCCAGCAGAGGGGTATTGAAGAGCATCTAAATATACGGCATAACCCAGCCTAACTTCCCTTGATGCCAAATCATCGTCCGTAGTTATTTGATGGCATCCTGTCTTGCTAATCCAATAAATTCTGGAATCTCCTACATGAGTAAAATATAGTTCATGGTTTCTTGCCAAGGTCATAACTAAGGTTGTACCCATGCGTTGTCTTTCTTGACGTTGTTCGCTGTCATTCCGCTGATTGACTGAGTCGTTAGCCTCGTTAATATAGCTAATCAGTTGTTGCAGAATTTTTTCAGGATTGTTATGTTCTTGAGCAAAACTTAATTGACTAATTCGAGATTGTAAAAATTGAATTGTTTCACCAGAAGCAATTTCTCCTCCATCATGACCTCCTACTCCATCACACACAATCGCCAGAGATTTATGATTATGATCAATAGTTGTGGGGGTATCACTCATCGGATAAGCAGCATCCTCATTATTTTCTCGGTTGGGACCAGAATCACTACGAGCAAAAATTTGGGCAGAATATTCTTGAGATTGACTAGCT
>JASJDB010000358.1 GCA_030065315.1 Xenococcaceae cyanobacterium MO_167.B52
CAATACTGTTCGGTTAAAAAAGTTATCTGTTGAGAAAGAGAGAGAGAAGACAAGGAAGAGAGGGAAGAGAGGGGAGTTTTTTCTATCACTTCTTCCCATACTTCCCACACTACCCACACTACCCACACCCCCTAATTTCATTAAGTTTTTAGGCTTATCAGAACAGTATTGGGGCGCGACACTGGAACTTGATTCCAGTGCTTGAGTCGCCCGCGCTGCGCGTACAGAACTCACGTTCAGAGTAGGTTGGTCAATTACCCAGCCTACTATTTTTTTGTCTATTTTTTAACTCTTGAGCCAACAGCTAATAATCCTACAGTTAATAAACTGAGAATAGGAGTAGATTCGGGGATAGGTTGTTGAAGATCTACGCTTTGACCTGATAAATTAAATAAATTAGTCACATCAGTGCCATTAGCATCAATTGCAGAAACTACACTAACAGCCAAATCTGGAATACCATCATTTCTTAATCCTGACAAAATATCTAATGACCCTGTTACCAATTCAATAGTAGTATTTGGAGCAAGACCAGGATTGCCTCTACGCTCAAAAATGGCAGAAAAAAGACCAGTGTTTTGAGGTGAACCACCAAAACTAAAAGTGGGAAATGCAGCTTCGTCCGCATCAGTTCTATCGGCATTAAGAGAAGATTCTCCAAGATCTTGATCTACTCTGATATCTATAGATTGTAAATTAGCATTTAAGCCATCGGTATTCAGAGAGAAACTCAAATCAATCCGATCTCCAACCTTAACCGCTAAATCCTGTATGGCATCAGAATCTAACTGAAAACCTGTGGGTAAAAAAGATAAAGATGCGCCATTAGCAGGAGTTGCAAAAGCCATACCCAAAGCAATTATCCAAGTATAAAAATGAATTTTTTTCACAATGATTAATTTGGTGAATTTTGTAGATTAATTTTTCTTTTGTTCCGAATTTTTCACTTTTTTAGCCTACTATTCAGTAGTAATTGAATATTTTAATTGAAATCAGCTATGATTATTTTTGATTTTTTAATAATTTTCGTAACTTGCTTAATTATTACTTTATTTAGTCTAGAAAATACTCAAGATATAACCTTAAAAATTCTCCCTCAATCAGAAATTCAAGTTCATTTGGCAGTAGCTTTGGTTGTGGCTATGGGAATTGGAGCAACTTTAGCAGGATTATATATGCTCTGGATGAAGCTCAAAAGTAATCTACAGCTTACTCGTCAAAAACGCCAAATTAAGAAGCGAGAAAAGGAAATTGAGGAATTAAAGCAAAATATGGAAAATCGTGATGCAGAACTAGAACAATTACGTCAAAATAAGTTGGAGAATCAATCGGTTGAAAAAAATCAAGATTTGGTTGAAAAGTAATACCAATTCTTAAAACTAATAGATAGTAAATTGTTTCCGATTACAAGAAATCAAAATTAAAAATTGAAGTTACTGAGATTGTTTGATTTAATATTGTTTTCGTTACAATACTCCTAAAGACAATATTAGGATTATGATCGGTCAAACTAATCGACGTAATTTTATTATCGGAAGTGTTGCAGCAGCGACAGCCCTGGGGTGTAAAGCGATTACTCAGCAATCAGCCCAGACTGTGGCTTTATCTAACATTCCCTCATCTATGCCAGAAAGAATATTGGGCAAGACTGATGTTAGTTTACCGATTTTAGGTTTAGGAGGAGCAGGAAGAACCCCTATATCTGCCAAAGGCAGAGAAAAAGAAGCGATCACGTTAATCGAAAAAGCTTTACAATTAGGAATACGCTACTTTGATACGGCGGAAAATTACGGTGTTTCAGAATTGCATTTTGGTAAAATCTTACCAACTTATCGCAATCAAATCTATCTAAATAGTAAAACCGATGCCCGCACTTATGATCGTGCTTGGCAACATTTAGAAAAATCTCTCCGACTTCTCAATACAGATTATCTCGATTGTTGGCAAATACATCATCTATCCTTTTTAGAAGAATTAGAAGTGATATTTGGCAAAAATGGGGTAATTAAAGCAATAGAGGAAGCTAAAGACCAGGGCATAATCAGATTTTCTGGTGTTACTGGACATCATGAACCTGACGTAATTGTTGAAGCTTTACAACGCTATGATTTTGATACCACTTTAATATCTCTCAATGCTGCGGATCCTCATCATCCTCGTCCTTTCTCTACCACTGTGCTACCAGTAGCCCAAGCTAAAAATGTCGGGGTTATTGCTATGAAAGTACCTGCTTATGGCAGGTTGTTTCAGCCCCATCTATTAACAGGAATGGAGCAAGCAATGGGTTATAGTCTTTCTTTACCTGGTGTTCATTGCTGTATTATAGCTGCGGAAAATCCCCAACAATTAGAGTCTAATGTCAAAGTAGCTCAAAACTATCAACTTTTAACTCCAACAGAGATGAGTCAAATCGAACAATTAACTGTTAATGCAGGAGAAGATGGCTTGTTTTTCCGTAGATGGACTTGAACGAAAAAATTTTAGATTCAATTAACTATTGATATTTTTGCCAAATAAATAAGTCTTCTGGACGATCTACGTCTCTTAACATGGGTAGATAAGCAGTATTTAAGTTTAAACTATTAGCAATATTTTGGGTTTGAGCTAAAACTTGAGATGTTCCCCAATTAATATTTTGGAAAAGTTTGGGAATTAAATAATTTAAGCCAATTAAATAGTAACCCCCATCTTCGGCTTTTCCTAATACCAAGTCCTGTTTAGCCAGGGAACTAAAAGCTTGATTAAGTAGAGTTAAATTAATATCAGGACAATCAATTCCAATGATTACAACTCTAGTTGCGCCATTATCAAATGCTTGATTAAAAGCAGACTTCATTCTATCACCCAAATCTCCTGTTACTTGAGGATAATAAGTTAAGTTTTTTCCTAACCAATTAGACATTAAAGATACATTGCCTCCTGCAAAATAAATCGCTATATTTCCTCCACTACTTTTTTGCCATTGTTGAGCAGTTTTTAGGGTATGTTCGCTCATTTGTCGTTGTAATTCTGCTGCACCTTCTGCTCCTAAAGCTGGAATCATTCGGGTTTTAGTTTTTCCTGGTTCGGGATAGCGAGTAAAAATGATTAAAGTACTCAGTAGCTCCACTTTATTAAACATCAAATAGTTAGGATAGGTATTAGTTTTTAGGGGTTAGGTATTAGGTTTTAGGGATAATTTACTTTGGGTGTATTTTAAGTTTTTTTAGGTTGAACTACTTATTAGCCAAGGGTTGATAATTTATTTACTAAATAATATACAGTTTATAGCCTTTCTCAAATAGATGAGATACAAAATTTTCCAAACACGTACGCGAAGCAAATTATCGATTAGTTAAAATGTGATTAAAGATAATTCAGACAGGATTTCTTGATTTATAACAGTTTTTAATTATATGCCAAAATTTTTATGCTCTATTCCCTATTCCTTATTAATAAGGAGGGATAAAAATCATAAAAGCTCTGTAGATACTAAAGCCAAAGCATTATTACCTTCACGTTTATTGTCTGGAATAATTAATCTAGGCTTGTGTTTGAGTGTTTGTCACTTCTCGATTAGTAAAGTGGATGCAGCCGAAGATATTTATCTTGATTATGGTATTCGCTCTGCTTTAATTATGGCAGCAGATGAGGAAGGCTTAACTCCCCTCAATTTTTTCAAACATTTTCCTAATAAAGGTATCAAAGTCAATTCTGAAAGGGGATTTGAGATTATTGAAAATTTGAGTGATATGATTCGAGAAACTAATCAGATGATCTCAGAAATCGAAAAAGAAGCTCAAAAAGAAACTTTAGAATCTACTCTTCCTCCAGATTTTAGTCAACCAGGAAATATTGCTTTTCGTAAACAGCTCTATACGATGCGGGATACTAAGCGTAAGCGCACTTTTCCTCTCCAAGTTTATCTCCCAGAACTACCTGAATCTAATACACCTCTACCTTTAGTAGTAGTTTCTCATGGTTTAGGTAGCGATCGCAATAGTTTGGGTTATTTGGCTAAACACCTGGCTTCTCAAGGATTTGCTGTGGCTGTTCCCGAACATCCAGGAAGTAATTCTGCTCAAATGCAAAATCTGTTGGCGGGATTGGCTAATGATGTGACTCCTCCAGAGGAATTTATTAATCGTCCTTTGGATATTACTTATGTTTTAGACCAGTTGGCTGTAATTTATCAAGGAAAATTGAATACAGAAGAAGTGGGAATTATTGGTCAATCTTTTGGTGCTTATACAGCATTGGCATTAGCAGGAGCGCGATTGAGCTTTTCTCAGTTAGAAGCAGAATGTAAAAATCTCCAGGAATCCTTTAATCTATCTTTGCTGTTGCAATGTTTGGCTTTAAAGTCTTCTGAAACCACTACTGACTTAAAAGATGAACGAATTAAATCTGCGATCGCAATTAACCCTTTAACCAGCGCGCTCTTTGGTCAAGAAGGAATGGCGCAAATTGATATTCCTGTAATGTTAGTTTCTGGTAGTGCTGATCCTATTACCCCTGCTTTGCCCGAACAAGTCAAGCCTTTTACCTGGTTAACAACTAGAGAGAAATATTTAACTGTATTTAAGGGAGGAACCCATTTTTCCGTACTTAATGAATCTTCTGGTAGTATTCCATTTCCCCAAGCTGCCGTTGGACCCGATCCTAAAATTGGTCAAAAATATCTCAAACAGTTGGGACTAATCTTTTTTAGTGCCTACGTCAAAAACCAAAGAGAATATTTTAGCTATCTCAATGCCGACTATGGCAATAAAATTAGTGATAGTAGAATGCCATTGAGCTTATTACGCTCTCTAGACGGATTATCTTTGATTAACAGAGGCAATTAATTGATCAATTGCCCCTAGACTAATTCTCTACAGTTCAATCTTTATCTATAAAATCCCTGCATTACTTAAGCCTAGAATCATTCCTGCACCGAGAATATGACCTAAGCTGGTAGTTGCTAGTAATTCTGGTAATCCAAAGTTCGTCCAAACTTCAGGTTTGGGTACGGGTAAATCTGGACCCTGTCCAGACTGTTGAATTGCATAACGACCAATAGCAACAGTGAATAAGTTGCACATAATCATTATTAAAGCAACAGAGGTATTCCATTCAATAGTAGAAGGGGTAGCATGAGCAGCTAGAACCAAAGTGGATATCATTACGGGTATAAACTCCTAAATTACTAGTCTATATTTTATTTACAGGAATTATAAAAATATCTTTGTCAAAAACAGAATTTCTTTTTAATAATTAACAGTAATCAGAGGGCTACCATTAGATACTATGCGAATTAAGATATGTGGCATCACTCAACCGCAACAAGGCTTAAATATTGCGAAGTTAGGAGCAACAGCTCTGGGTTTTATCTGTGTCCCCCAATCTCCCCGTTATGTTACTCCCCAAAAGATTCGCGAAATTACCAGCATTTTACCAAATAATCTAGACGCAATCGCGGTTGTTGCTGATACAACCATAGAAAATATTATCGAGATTCTAAACTACACTAGCTTAACTGGAGTGCAATTGCATGGCACAGAATCTCCTGATTTTTGTGATCAATTACGGGGTCTGCTACCCGATAGGATTGAAATCATCAAAGCTTTTCGGATTAAAACCATAGAATCTTTGGAGGAATTAGATTCTTATCAAAATGTGGTAGATACCTTTTTACTGGATGCTTACCATCCCCAGATGTTAGGTGGTACAGGTAAAACTCTTAATTGGCAGGATTTACAACAGTTCAAACCAGCTAAACCTTGGATGCTGGCAGGAGGTTTAACTCCCGATAATGTTTTAGAAGCTCTCAGTCGGTTGCAACCTGATGGCATTGATTTATCTAGTGGAGTAGAACGGTCTCCTGGAAATAAGGATTTAGATAAAGTTGCTTTATTATTTAATCAACTTGCTTCACTAAAAAGTTCTAGGTAAGCTCAATCAACAATCAACAATCAACATTGCCACTAGGAATTAATACGCAGTTTAATCCAACTATAGCTAAAAGCATCTGATTTTTCCCCATCAATTAGCTAAGATTACCTGATTTTTTGAGTGCAAAAATATCTGACTTTTTCCCATTGTTGTTAATAGATTTTAGTTTCATGATGAATATATCAAGTAATTTTCTTTTAGTTTAAGTAGGTAATACCAAAATGTTCGTATCTACGTTTGAGCTATTGCTAAACAAGCCCCAATTACCCAGACCATTAATTAATTCAGTTCCCAACCTTGCTCCAATAGGAAGAGAACTTATTCAAGGATATTTTTTAACAATTTCCAATTTAGAAAGCCGTGACATAACACTTCTTGTTTCTTTTAAAGTTATTAAAGGCTTTTCAGCAACTAAGTTTGATGAAATCACCACAGAAGCGTTTTATGACTTTAATGGAGATAATTTTGATGAAACTATAATTGATGTAGCACCCACCAAAAATACTCGGAGTTATATCCTTACCCTACCTGCTTTTGATACGGGATTATTTATTCTTCAACCCGATCCAAAACTTTTAGTTGACTTATTACAGCAGACAAATCCAACAGACGAGGATATTAAAAAGACTGAGGTGGAAATTAGAGGTTATGTTTCTATTCAACTGTTACCATCTAATAGTCAAGAAACTAACATTCTATTGACCCCTGAACACAGAGGCACATTTTACAATCTTAAGGAATTGTTGAAGGGAGAAAACTCAGACCCATTAACAGTTCAACCCGATCAGATTGCTTATTCATTGCCAGTAGCAAGTGGCAATCCTCATTTTACTCTTTCTTAGAACTGGATTGATAATACATTCACTATAAGAGCTAGAATGTGCTTAAGGATAAGGGAAAGGTAGAGTTTATAAGTCAAAATTTGTTTTCCTTTATCCTAACTGTGCAAGCAGGTACTACTTGGTCTGCCGAAGCCAGGCGCGGAGCGATCACATTTTCCCTATTCTTGAATAATCTTTAATCCTGTTTGATAGGAGACAAATATAAATCTGTCTATAATTTTTACACTCTCAACAATAAATCGAACTATCCTAGAAAATGATCAATAATCAATGTTAAATGTTAAATGATCAATGTTAAATGAAATGGCTATGAGTTCCTCTGTTGACTATCGTTCTCTTCAATCTCTTCCTGAAATATGGT
>JASJDB010000359.1 GCA_030065315.1 Xenococcaceae cyanobacterium MO_167.B52
GTACCAATTCAAACCGATTGTTTAGAGTGGATGATAATTTAACAATTTCGATCTCAGAATCAATATCTAGTTTTTCCGCTAAGTATTCTCCCAAAGAATGTGCTAAATCGTAACAATAGCCGGTCCACAAGTTTTGCTGATTATCTATATAACCAAAAGGGGCAGCATCCGTTCTCATGGCTATTTTGAGAGTTTTAGTCTTCGTAATTTCAGCTAAAATGCTGCTTTTTTTCTTAGGAGCAACTGCTACTAATTTTTCTGGGATGGGTGGAGTAGGAGGAGTTTTTCCGTAAGCTTGTTCTAATTGTTCTGGGGTTAAAGATTCAACCAGATAGAATGGCAATTCTTCGTTACTGATAACTTCCGTGTAAGCAGAACTCAAATAGGGCTTATATTTAGAACTTTCAGGTTTGTCTGATGCTTGCAACTCCCGTAAATAAACTTCAAAAAAAGCTAAACTCATAGCTTTGAGATAGGTTCTAGCTAAATCGGGACGTATTCCTTGTAAGATATCGGGTAAGTTACGAACTCCCTCTTCACTACTAGTGGAGTTATGACTTCCACCTACCATGACTCCTAAATATTTATCAGAAGTATTTAACCACAAAAAAGGATGAGCCTGTTCTTCAATAAAGGGCGCAACAATATCATTACTCCCGCCTAAAATCATGGTAGGAATGGATATTTTGCTCATATTTTCCAATCCTAAAACCGAACTAGTAATAGGATTAACTGCTATTGCTGCTTTGATACGGGAATCTTTTAAGTTGTATTGTCCTGGAGGTAAAGAACTAGCGCGACACTGTAACAACATAGAGGCATTGAGAGTCGGCTTATTGTCTTGACACATTTGCTTGGTTCTATCTCGATTCAGAGGAGCTCCCGCCAGAGCTAGTGCGGTATAACCCCCAAAGGAATGACCCAAAACACCCACTTGCTCCCAATTAATCAGTCCCTGGAATTCTGGATTCTTTTCGAGTTCATCAAGAAGATAAGTAATATCTAGAGGACGGCTATAAAATTCTACTGGACTAACATCAATTCTAAGTTCACCTCGCAAAAAAGCCTCTGCAAACTTGCTATCGCTGCCAATATGTTCTGGTACAACTATGATGTAACCATGAGAAGCAAGATGTTCTGCTAGATAGTCGAAATGGGAAGTACTGGAAGTAAAACCATGACTAAATACTAGTAGAGGAGCTGGTTCCGTTTGACCTTGAGGCAGATAGATATCAGCATCAAGACTATAATCACTAGCAAAGCCAAATTGGGTCTGGCGTATTTCATTGATCTCGAAAGTCATGGTTTTTTTCACGACCGAATAAGAGCCTGGTTCCCGGAGATCAGAAAATTGTTCCAAATTTCTTGTTGGCTCAGAATTAACTTCCCTGCTTGCTTGTTCTGCGATCGCATCTATGGTAGTTTCATTATAAGACAGGAAATTGTTTAACTCTTTGACCAGAGTAAAAATCAAATTAGTATTGAGTTGAATATCCTTGGTAGGAAAATGGCGCAGAAAATTAATCAGAGATAAACCTTCCTCATCTGCTGCTGAGAGAATTAGAGCGGAACGAATAGCATAAATACCATTGCGATTTGGATGAGTATAAATTACTTTTCCTAATTGTCTGAGGAAACTCTCCCCCATTGGCATATTAGTTAGGCGATAGACAGTAGTGGGACTAACATCAAACTTCTGCCGTAAGGCTTCTCGAAATCGGGATAAAGTCTTCTCGTCTAGTCTTTTAGCATAGAATTCAAACTCTGGAGTGATTATTCCTTCTTCAGCAAAAACTACTAAAGAATCTAGCGATAGATTAAATTGACCTACTACAGGAAAAGAAAAGGTGATTCGTTCTCCTGCTAGAGTCGGTTGGGGCTTTAGTTCCATAGATGCTGTTCCCAAACTAGCCAGAACACTTGTCAAGATAATCTTCAAGATTTTTTGTTTGATAGTAGTTTGAATCATTGCAACCTTGTAATCTCCTTATCATTCCTTAACACTTGTAAGTACCTGGGCAAAATTATTTATAAAACCTGAGTAGTTAACTTTCCCTGACACGACGCGAGAGCGAATCCTTATGCGTTTGCGCTTGCGAAGCTCTACCCGAAGGGGCAGCTCTACCCGAAGGGGCAGCTGTATCCTTTAGGATTAGGGCTAACACCTAACACCTAACACCTGTCACAGCCATTTTATATTTAATTACACTTACGTACTTAGCTTTGCACAAAAATAGATTGAGGTTCAATACTGTTCGGTTAAGAAGGTTGTGTGTTGAGAT
This sequence comes from Xenococcaceae cyanobacterium MO_167.B52, assembly GCA_030065315.1. Taxonomy (GTDB): domain Bacteria; phylum Cyanobacteriota; class Cyanobacteriia; order Cyanobacteriales; family Xenococcaceae; genus JASJCP01. Next base: position 2,283 of record JASJDB010000359.1, read on the forward strand.
AAAGAGAGGAAAGACAAGGAAGAGAGGGAAGATTAACCTTAAAAGTTGTCTCCTCCCATACTTCCCATACTTCACACACTTCCCACACTCGCTAATTTCATTAAGTTTTCAGGCTTATCCGAACAGTATTGATACAAAGTCACTCAGACAATAGCATAAAAAGAAAAAGACAAAACAAGCAATGACTGAACCACAGTATGATCCAAAACTAAAATATCGCAAGGCAGTCCAGGAGATCGTTCAAGAAAACCAGGGCAAGATTGACTCGATCTTGGATCGTCCCTATCTAGATGAATTGAGCCACAACTTGGGACTTTCAGCAGAGGAAATAAAAATTATCGAAACTGAAATATTAGAACCATACCGGCATTATCAACAGAAGCTTCAACGTTATAAAGAAGTCTTATTGCAAACACTAAAGAATAATCCAGTTGTCACCGATCAAGTACGTCGTAAATTAGAGCGATTACAGGAAGTTTTAGGACTAAGTAATGAAGATATAGAGGAAATTGAAAAACCAATTCTTAACCAGAAAAAAGCAGAATACCAGGAACAGCAAGAAGAAGAGAGAATAAGACAACAAACAAAGGAAACAGAATTACTAATAGAGCCGACTTTTGTTTCAATTCGCGAAACTACTACTCCATTAGAAGAAAGGTCGGGAACTTCTGAAGTTATAGCTCTACCTGAATTAAACAAAGAACTACAAGATTTCTCGTTTGAGGTGATAACTATAGATGAAAAAGGTCAAGAAGTTAAACGAGAATCAGGTCAAACCCAGTATTTTACTGAAGACCTGGGCAATGGTGTTCAGTTAGATCTAGTTTATATCCCTGGTGATAGTTTTATGATGGGTTCACCAGAAGCAGAAGAACCCCAACACCGAGTAACAGTTAAGCCATTTTACATGGGTAAATATCAAGTCACACAAGCACAATGGAAAGCGATCGCATCTCGCCCTAAAATTAACCGCTATCTCAAATCTGATCTTCCCAAATTCAAAGGTGATAACCTACCTGTAGAAAATGTATCTTGGGAAGAGGCAATAGAATTTTGCCGAAGATTATCACTCCATACAGGACGGGAATATAGATTACCGAGTGAAGCAGAATGGGAATATGCCTGTCGTGCAGGGACAACTACACCCTTTTATTTTGGTAAGACGATTACTGGAAAATTAGCTAATTATAATACCAGTAGGACTTATGCTAATGAACCCAAAGGAGAGTATCGTAAAAAAACTACCCCAGTAGGTAGTTTTCCTCCCAATGCCTTTGGTTTATACGATATGCACGGAAATGTATTTGAATGGTGTGAAGATGATTATCATGAGCACTATAAAGGCGCGCCTACTGACGGTAGTGCTTGGATATCAGGACTCAGTAGTGAAAAAGTAATACGTGGTGGTTCATGGGACTTCTATCCTGTCGTTTGCCGTTCAGCGTATCGCGCCAACTTTCCCCGTGCAGCTCGTGACGATAATCTCGGTTTTCGTGTTGTTTGTGTAGTTCCTACAATTACATAGCACTTTGCAACTCGCGCCAAATATAATATAGTAATTAAATACTATATTGCTAATGTTTTTTAATGGCACTGGTCAATTAAAAGGCGTTATCTTCCCAGCTTCGTGAATTGAGCATTTCTTCTATCATAATTGGTCTTTTGATCTAGCCAATTGCCATTCTAGAACAACGATTCAGGATTCAGAATCCACTCCAGATCTTCTGGGATTACGGGAGTTCTCAAAAGGCGAGATTTCGTTGCCTGAATATCCAAAAAAGTAGTTTTTGGCATTACACTCATCGGAGTTCTAATCACCTTGACTCATTTCATTTGTCATATACAATCCTACTAATCGGGCAATAAATATCGATGGGTAGAGCATCCCGACTATTGCCTCCAAATTAGCTAAACTCTTGGCTAATGTCAATTCGATGGGATGGAGTCAAAAATTAGATAGTAAGTTTTGAACCACACGGAATTTTAACCGATTCTGTCAACTTGGGTCTGTATAAGGCTGTGAGCAATTACGGTCTCCAAAAGTGATAAAAGAGAGTTATTACTAAATCCAATTCCCCACCATGATTTTCTCAGCAGCTTTGTCTAAAATTTTAACCTTGTCTTCGATTGCCATATTACTGACTCTTAGTGGGTGTAATCTCTTCCATAAGACCTCTGAAGCTCCCAAAACAGAAACATCTCCAGTCGCGACTTCTGACATTCCCAGCCCTTGGCAAAAACCCCAACTGTTGCACAGTCTAGATACTGATTCAAGTCCCATTGTGTCAATTACTTTAAGTCCCAACAGTAAAACTATTCTGGCCAGCACTTTTCGTGGTGAAGTTAAAATGTGGGATTTAGAGTCAGGCGAATTGATCCTTCAAGAAAAGATCGGCACAGAAATCAGAGCAATTCGCTTTAGCCCCAATGGTCAAACTGTTGCTTCTGGCGATGCTGACCACAATCTCAAGCTTTGGGATTTGGCAACAGGTAATCTACTGCGAACTTTTGAAGGTCATCAAGCTGTAGTCGAATCTTTAGACTTTAGCCCTGATGGACAAACTCTTGTTAGTGGTAGCTGGGACCAGACCCTTAAGCTATGGTCAATAGATACGGGAAAGTTACTTGATACTTTAGAAGGAAATCAAGATATGATAACTTCTGTCGCTTTTAGTCCCGATGGTAAAGTTATTGTTAATGGTGCCTTTGACGGTAGTATAAGATTGTGGGATTTAATTTCTCCAGAATCCCCTCGTCGTTTTGGGGGTCACTCTGCCCCCATCCAACAAGTAAAATTTGCCCCCAATGGTAAAATAATCGCTAGTAGCAGTAGCGACAATACGGTTAAATTATGGGATTTATCTAACGGTCGAATCCTCCATGCCTTCACGGCTCATACAGATGTAGTCACAGATATTGCTTTCAGTAGTGATGGACAAATTTTGGCTAGCACAAGTCAAGATGAAACTCTCAAAATATGGAATGTAGCTACTGGTGAACTAATCAATAGCCTATCAGGAAATTTTGTTACCAGGTTAGCAATCGCACCTAATAGTCGGTTTTTAGTTACGGGGGATCAAGATGGTCAAGTTCAAATTTGGCAAGTAGAGCAACTAGAGTAAAACATAAGAGGTAAGCCGACGTCATTTTTCTTAACTTGGGGCATATTAGCAGTGGTTTCTTAAGCTCTATTATCTCTCAACACATCTTAATCGACCAGTGCCCAAAATTATAATTGCTAACTCCGAATTGCGAATTCCGAATTCTGAATTCAGTTAAAGATTTTTTTTTTGATATTGGCTTGAATCATTGCAACCTTATAATCTCCTTTCACTCCTTAACACTGATACTTTCCACAGACATTAGCTATTAGCTGAAAGCTTACTGCTCAAGGGATAGCACCCCATTTCAGCTTTATATTTATTTACACCCACCCAGTTAATTGTCTTAATTATATGTACTTTCGTAATTTACTTAATAGATGGTCTTCATTTCAGTGTAATAATTCTAATACAACAGTTTGCAGTTAAATCTGAGACAAAAAATTACCACCCCTCTGAGAAAGTTAATTTATTCCTGTCTCTCTTATTATTATGCAAACCGCCACGTTGTCTCAATTAACTTAGTTTTAGAGATAAACTAATGGGTAAAAATAAAGATAAAAAAACCTCTTCAGATAAGCCTGAGAAGCTATCCAACAAAGAATACGAAGCTGAAATAACCAAACTCCACGCTGAACTAGTCAAATTACAATATTGGGTTCAAAAACAAGGACTAAAAGTAATCGTTGTTTTTGAAGGGCGAGATGCAGCAGGGAAAGGAGGAGTTATTAAGCGCATTACTGAACGAGTCAGCCCTAGGGTATTTCGCGTCGTTGCCTTACCCACTCCTTCAGAGCGAGAAAAAAGCCAAATGTATATTCAACGCTATATGCAACATTTTCCTGCTGCTGGGGAAGTCGTAATTTTTGATCGCAGTTGGTACAATCGTGCGGGAGTGGAACGAGTTATGGGTTTCTGCACTAAAAAAGAATATGTTCGTTTTCTGCAATACGTACCAGGCTTTGAACATTTCATCAGAGAGTCAGGGATTATCCTGATTAAGTATTGGTTAGATACTAGTATGAAAGAGCAAGAACGGCGTTTTAAACAGCGGATTGAAGACCCACGGAAAATCTGGAAATTAAGCCCGATGGATGTAGAATCCTATCGACGTTGGTATGATTATTCCCAAGCCAGGGATGATATGTTGCTTGCCACAGATAATGACGACTCGCCCTGGTATATCGTTCCCGCAGATGATAAGAAACGCGCTCGTCTTAATTGTATCTCCCATTTCCTCAGTTTAATTCCCTATGAAGATGTGACTCCAGAAAAAGTTGAACTAGGAGAACGGGATATGACAAACAAATATGATGATACACTTTCACCAGAAGGAAAGCATTTTATTCCTCAGAAATACTAATTCCTGGATCATGACCGAATTCAGAATTCCGAATTCTGAATTCTGAATTAAATAGGGTACAAGTCTTATTTAAGATAATTTTATCTTTATGATTAATTAATCAGTAGGGTGGGCATTGCCTACCCTACTACTTTTTATGGTAAAGTGTCTATTTAAAAAAGTTTTGTAATGAATTTTGTGTAAGTGTTTAGCACATTTGAAACCTGATGTAGCTTTATCTTTTCATCATAAAACTCAACTTCCCCATTATATCAGGGGCTCCTCATCTAATTTGGTATAAAATGTACTTGACAAAAGTTATCTTATACAATCTCTTTTTTAAAAGTAATAAGATTTCGTTTATATAATATACTTTC
>JASJDB010000360.1 GCA_030065315.1 Xenococcaceae cyanobacterium MO_167.B52
TCGCCGGCTTAAATTGCTTTTTCTTAATCATCCAATGACGATAGCATTTAATATCATCTTTGGTTATTTTTACAGGATCGAGTTGATGTTGATTACACCAATTCAAAAACTGTTGTAACTGACGGCGATAAGTATTTAAGGTATCTGAAGCTGCATCACCTGCACTGACATCTATATCAAGAAATTCAGCAAATACGTTGAGAAAATTTTCTGTTGAAAGAAGAACGTTAGATTTGGTGGTCGCTGTAGCAAGCATAGGTTGATTGGGAGGTATTTAATAGTAGATAATAAACTCTAATTCCGATAATTACGATTATAGGAATTAAGTTTTAATTCTGCCAGGCGAGACTAGAACGGGTAAGTGGTGGGCGTCATCAGGATGGTGCCCTGAGCAAGATGTTTTATCATGGTCTCAAGTGCTGGGACTATCTACTTACTGCCAGTGCTTTGATCATCATGAGGCGATTCAAGATTACTTCAGGAGTTCTGGTTGTAGACGATACTGATAGAGGTCGCTCCAAGAACACAACCCGAATCTGGGGCACTCATAAGGCAGTGCTCAAAGGGACAGGGGGATTTCACCACGCACAGAATATTGTACTTCTGATGCTGGTAACACCAGAAATCACCATACCTGTGGGAGCGCAGTTTTATCGACCAGATCCTGTGCTCAGAGAATGGAACAAACAGGAAAAAAAGCTGATCAAACCAGGTGTCAAGAAGAAAGACAGACCTGCTAAACCAGTACGACAAGCGGACTATCCTACCCGCGGAGAATTGGCAGTTTCACGCTTTCAAGCAGTTCCAGATAGATTATCCAGAATTATCAGTTAAAGCTATTATGGCGGACTCGGCATATTTCAGCCCCATTTTTAGGCAGCAGCTCCATGAAATATACCAGAATGTCCAGCTTTTAAGCCAAATGCGAAAGAACCAGAAAATAAGATTTCGCAGAAGCAAAGAACCAGCCGTAGAAGACTTCTTTCAGAATCGGAAGTGGAAATCAGCTTCGCTTAAGCTTCGGGGGCATCGTGATATCATTGCTCGGCACTGCTTACTATCGTATCTCATGGTCGAAAATATCGAGTGGTTGCCTTAAAGTATGGTGATGAAAACGAAAGTATTTTAAATGTAGGTTGTAATGACTCTATTACAGAATAGAAGATTGATCATAAAAAAATAAAATTTGCTTATATTGTGAACAATATCTTGATTCAGGTGTTTTTGCCTTCTATTTTAGTTAACTAAACTTTTCAAGTTATTATATACTTGTGCTAATTAATACACATCTCTTTTAATTGGCTCTTAGATTTAATATTACTTTACAAAATTGCAAAATATCCCTTAAGCGGTTTCGATAGCCTACAATCCTTTGCTAGAATATCTCCGAATAATTTTAGGTTAAACAAAAAATCTTTGAGTCGATCTTTAGACATTCCCAACCTCGATACTCTAACTCAGGAACTAGTAGCAATTCAGCAAACTGGTTCTAAGCGTATCGCTTTATTAGGCTCTCGCCATGTGCCAATAATGCATCAACAGTTGATTGAAATGATGAGCTATGCCTTGGTTCTAGGTGGTAATCGCATCATTACCTCTGGTGCCACAGGAACTAACTCTGCTGCTATTAAAGGTGCAATGCGAGCCGATCCTAACCTATTGACGGTGATTCTACCCCAAAGCCTAGAAAGTCAACCAAAAGAGTCCCAGCAGCAATTACAAAAAGTGATTCATTTGGTAGTAAATGCAGAAAATGAGAATCTCTCTTTGGCAGAAGCCAGCGCGATTTGTAATCGAGAAATTATTTCTCGTTGTCAGCAATTAATTTGTTTTGCATTTCATGACAGTGATACTTTACTGCAAAGCTGTCAAGAAGCAGAAGAACAACGTAAAATAGTTACTTTGTTCTATTTTGATTAGATTAAATTTATGAATACATCAGTAAGTGCTATTCTGCTATATGCCATTGTTGGAGCAGTTATACTCACCTACGCGCCATTTATGGTAGTAGGTATTGCCCGTTTCAAAACAGGGTATGATATGTCTGCTCCTCGCGCTATGTTCGACAATTTACCACCCTATGCTCAAAGAGCAACGTGGGCGCACCAGAATTGTTTTGAAGCTCTGATCATTTTCTCTGCTGCTGCTTTAATGGCTTATGTAACAGGAGTAGAATCTAATTTGGCTAGTATAGCAGCAGTTTCATTTTTACTATCTCGTCTGCTCTACTCGGTATTTTATATCTTAGATATACCTATAGCTCGTTCCTTAATGTTCGCTATTGGTTCTATTTCTGCTTATACTTTATTCGGCTTGAGTTTGTTACAAATTAATTAAAATCTTGAATTAGCTATAACTTATTAGCTTTTTATACTGAGCAACCGCTCTTTCACATTAATAAAGAGTGGTATTTTTTATATGTTACGGATTTAGATATAGCAATAGGAATAAACATTAGGACGTTTTCTATTGCCTGTTCCCTTTGTATTGCCTGTTCCGATGCGAAGCGAATCCTTTAGGGCTGTTCCCCGTTCCCTAAAAGAGAATATCTTATTGTCCTCAACTCATAACCTAATATCATTTTCCTTTGAGTTTGCTACAAATGATTGAGGCGGAGGCACGGAGACACGGAGATTAACTTACAGTATATTTAGAGTGATTTGATATAACGCCATATAATTTATCATTAATTACTTCAATTAAGAGGAAGTTTGGCAATATTAAGCCAAAAGTCTTCGATAATTTTAACAGTATGGCAAAAATCTTCTTTACTAGTAGGTTTAGTAAGATAGCAATTAGCATTATTTTGATAACATTCTTGGACATCCTTCTGAGAATTGGAAGAAGTAAGAATAATCACTGGAATATTACGCAGATTAGGTTCAGATTTAATTTCAGCCAAGACTCCTAACCCATTCTTTTTGGGCAAATGAAGATCGAGAAAAATAATATCTGGACGAGGAGTTTGATCGTATTGTCCCTCCTTGTGTAAAAATGAGACAGCCTCTACTCCATCCTTAATAACGGTTAGATTAAATTTCATCTGGGTACGAGAAAATGTCTTACTAATTAAGAGTGCATCACTTTCAGAGTCCTCTACTAACAAAATTTCCATTGGTTTGTGATTAGTGATGGTATTCATGCCCTAACTCGTATGGATTTGGAAGTGGTCAAGAAATATGGAACAAAATTGATTCATTTACCCACGATTGATTGTAGCCGAATTTTAATTTTTTAAATTCAGTGGGTTTGGTCATCAAAAGGAAAAAATTAAACTAGTAGGATAGTGTTTATAGACTATTGACCCTTTGGTAGGAGAATATAAAAAGTAGATCCTTGACCTAAAGTCGATTCTACCCAAATTTTTCCTCCGTGTAACTCCGCAATTCGTCGGCAAATAGCTAAGCCAATACCTGTACCAGGATATTTTTCACGATTATGAAGTCTTCTAAAAACCGAAAAAATTTCTCTGGTGTATTTACGATCTATACCGATTCCATTATCTTGAATAGCAAAAATTAATTTCTGGGATTCTTGAGTAACAGAAATATGTATGTGTGGAGTTGATTCTGAGTTTTGGAATTTAATGGCATTAGCAATGAGATTTTGCCACAGTTGCACAAATTTAGTTCTGTCTGCCACGATGTTGGGTAAAGTTTCCCATTCTATTTGTACGTTATTTTCGATAATTGCAGCTTGTAAATTGGAAATGACTTCTTTGATTACTTCTTCCAAGTCGATTGGGGTTAAAACTAGGTTCTGACTTCCAACACGGGAAAAAGCCAACAAGTCTTGAATCAGTGCTTTCATTCGCAGCGCACCATCGTTAATAAAATCTAAATATTCTTGGGCTTCTCGATCTAGTTTGGTTTGGTATTCTTCTCGCAACAAATAACTAAAACCACTGATGCTACGTAGTGGTTCTGATAAGTCGTGGGAAACGATATAAGCAAACTTTTCTAGTTCTTGATTTGAAGTTTCTAACTGTTCGGTACGATGAGCTAATTCTGCTGCTTGTCGGCACCTCTCTACCGCGCCACTAATGATTTCTCCTGTGAGTTTGAGCAGTTGTCTATCTCGTTCTGTCCAAAAATTGGGATGATTTACCGCTTCTAATGCCAAAATTCCTTTCATGGTAGATCCACAGGACATGGGTACTATAAGTAGGGATTTAATCTTATGAGTTGCTAAGTACAAACGATCGCGTTCTGCTTCTAAGGGCAAACTATCTATTTCGGGTAAGCTAACAATAATGTTACTTTCAATATTGGTCATAATCCAAGGTATTTTAGCTTCCATATCCCGATCCCAATCAAATGAATCAGAAAATTCTGGTACTGACCATTTTTGAGCAACTTGCAATTTACTATCTTCTTTAGTAAATAAAAACAAGTAACTTCGATCTATTGCCACAAAATCCTTAATGGAACTTAAAGCTTCATTAATAGTAAAATCTAGTTCTGTGGGAGTAACATTAATAAAACGATGAGAAAAATAACTAATAAGTTGTTCTAGTTGTATTTGGCGATGTAAAGCGGATGCTATCTGTTTTCGTTCCTCAACTTCTATGGTCAACTTTTGATTAACCTGTTTTAACTCTGCGGTGCGCTCATCAATTTTTTTTTCTAGTTGAGCATTGAGACTACGAATTTTGTGATCCAATGACTGAAATTGGGCAATTTCTTGATTAAGTCTTTCGTTAATTTCTTTCAGTTGTTGGGAGCTAGGAAAATTTATAACTTGCGGAATAAAGCAAAATATTCCCACAGCACTTACTAAAGCAAGAATTGCAGTAACGCTTTCTGCATATCCCCATAGCCAATAGTCAGGATGCCATAGATTTTCCAAGTAGATAACATTAATTGTTCCACAAGCGATGAAGAATAATACTAGAAACCAAGGAAATAAATTAAAAGGAATATCTTTTCTTAGATAAATTACATAAACTACTAAAAATGAGACAAAATAGCAGGATATAGCGATCGCAATATTAGATATTCCATGTAACCCAGTTACGTTTTGCCCCCAAAGCGTATTAGTAGTAAAAAGTGTTATCAGTGTAAATGATTTGAGGAACATCATATTATTTTTTTATTGTCCAACCCATCAGAAATCGATTCAATTTTTCTTAGAGTTTTCTATTAATCGTTATATCCTTCATACTGAAAAACTAGGATAAAATCACCAATAAAATTAAGAATTATGAATAAAATCGACTATCTACGCCTGAGTTTAATCGACAAATGCAATTTTCGCTGTCAATACTGTATGCCTGAAGCAGTTAAATTAAGTTATATTTTGCCTCAGGAATTATTAACAAATGAAGAAATAGTTATTTTGCTCAAAAAAGTTTTTATTCCTTTAGGTTTTACGAAGTTCCGATTAACTGGTGGAGAGCCTTTATTACGTCCTAAATTAGAAAATTTAGTAAATAGTATCGCTAATTTGCCTGAAACTGAAGATTTGGCTCTGACTACCAATGGTTTTTTCTTAGCAAGTATGGCACAATCCCTTTATGATGCAGGCTTGAGAAGAATTAATATTAGTCTAGATTCTCTCAATCCCGAAACTTTTAATCAGATCATTGGGAGTGGTAATAGTCTTCGATGGAAACAGACTTGGCAAGGTATCTTAACAGCTTATGAAGTGGGCTTTAATCCCTTAAAACTAAATGTAGTGATTATTCCAGGGATCAATGATGGGGAAATTTTAGACTTAGCAGCCCTGACAATCAAACGCAATTGGCACGTTCGCTTTATTGAGTTTATGCCTATTGGTAAT
>JASJDB010000361.1 GCA_030065315.1 Xenococcaceae cyanobacterium MO_167.B52
AGTTATGGTTGACACCGCAACTACTGTTCCCAGTAATCCAGCCCACCTATGGTGAGGGGAATCCGGTTCTCTACTGGGAGATTGGCTTAATTCCATATGTAGTCTGTGAAAACTGAATTCAATAAGGTCTAGGTAAGAATAATGAGCAAAGCTAACTTCTTGCCTAATATAATATTAACGATATTTTGTGACGAAAGTGGTATCTTTTAAGACCAAGAATCTAAAATATTTGTAAAATTTGTTGAGGTCAAAAATTAGTGCAAGTACAGAATGATAGTAGTTACAGCCATATTTCTGTACTCAGTAAGGAATTGATTACAGGATTAAGAATTGTTGCTTCTGGTAATTATTTAGACGCAACTCTTGGTAGAGGAGGACATAGTGAGTTAATTTTAGCTGCTGCACCCGAAACCAGAGTGACAGCATTGGATTTGGATCAAGATGCGATCGCAGAAGTTAAAATTAGGTTACAATCCTATTATCCTGAGCGTCTTACTCTATGGCAGGGAAACTTTGCTCAATATGAGCCTCAGCAAGTATTATTTGATGGAATCATTGCCGATTTAGGAGTTAGCTCTCCTCAATTTGATGTGGCAAAAAGAGGCTTTAGTTTTCGTCAAGAAGCTCCCCTCGATATGCGAATGGATCAAACCCAATCTTTGACCGCAGCAGATATTATTAATTACGAAAAAGAAGTATCTTTAGCTAATATAATTTATAAGTATGGAGAAGAAAGGTTTTCTCGGCGTATAGCTCGCAACATCGTCCAAAAACGCCCTTTTACTACTACAACAGAATTGGCAAATGCGATCGCAGCTTCTGTCCCAGGCAAATATCGTCACGGGAGGATTCATCCTGCAACTAGAACTTTTCAAGCATTACGTATTGCAGTTAACCAAGAATTAGAATCTTTAGAAACTTTTGTCGAAAAAGCACCCCATTGGTTGAAACCAGGAGGAATTATGGGAATTATCAGTTTTCACAGTCTAGAAGACAGAATAGTTAAACATGGATTTCGCAATCATGATTTATTAAAAGTAATTACTAAAAAACCCATAATTCCTGATCTAGAAGAACAAAAAGCTAATCCCCGTTCTCGTTCAGCAAAGTTAAGATTTGCTCAGAAAAAAGACTAAATATTTGATTTTTTTGGACGAGGATGGCAATTTTTGAATTGTCCCTAATTTTGGAACAAAATATTTAAAGTTGATATATTAGCAATTAATTAAGATATGGTTATGTGATCCAGTGAAACTTAAAAGCCAGAATAATTTTAAATTCAATATAATTCCTATTATTTGGGTCAATTTAATAGTAAATATTTTTAACTTGGGGTTTACTAATTTATTAGCTACAGCACAAACTTCACCTGGCAACTCCCTGGAAACTCCCCTAGAAGATCCCTTAATTCCTCCTCCCAACATCCAACGAGATTTATCGGCTTTTGAAATTAGAAGAATTGAGCAGGAAATAGTTAAGATTAATCAGCAAGCAACTACAGAACTGAATTTAGGTAATCAACAATTAGCTTTTCAACTTTGGTTTAGGGAAATCAAATTACAACGAGCCTTGGGAAGAAAATCGGAAGTTATAGCTTTAGGAAGAATTGGTAATATTGCTTGGCAACAAAATAGAGGAATAGAATTGAGGGAAATTGCTCAAAGATTAATTACTATCGAAGAACAAGCAGCAACTGAAAATAGTTTTAATAATGATTTGCTTAATGCTATTGGGTTATCTTATCAGGAAATTAAATATCTTGATCGAGCTGTAAATATTTACAAAATAATCTTAAGAGAGGCTAGTAAGCAAAAGGATTTAGTAGCAGAAAAAAAGAATTTAGAGCAACTAGGGAAACTTTATCTGGCTAGATTTGATTATTTGTCCGCAGCCTCGATCTATGAAGAGTTACTGACTTTAGTAAAGAATGATTTAGCAACAAAAGAAAATGATCAACTTCTAGAACCCTACTTAATAAATTTAATTGAAATTTATCACCATCTCAAACAGCCAGAATCTGCGATCAAAAATCAACAGCAACTTATCGATCAATATCTGATACAAGGCAAAATTAGTTTCATTGCTAGATTAAAAGTTGCAGTAGGTAATAATTACCAGAATTTGCAAGAGCCACAGTTAGCTACTCAATACTACCAAGAAGCTTATACTTTAGCTCAATCCCTGGGACAACTGGCTTTAGCAGCAGATGCTTTAAATCAATTGGGAAGACTTTATCAAGAAGAAAATCAATCAGAATTAGCGATCGCAATTTATCTACAATTAATCGATGTTGAACAAAAAGCTAACAATTTTTATGGCTTGCTTAATGCTTACGATAATTTAGGTGATCTTTATTTAAAAATAGAAGCATATCCTGAAGCATTAGCCTCATTTGAAGCAGGATTGGCTGTGGCAAAATCTTTTAATTATCGCACTAACTACTTTACCAATAAAATTCAGCAACTTCAGTAAAAATACGGAACAAAATCTACGTAAATATTCGTAGAAAGCTTGATGTTTTTATTATTTTGAATGGAATTTCGTTTAAACCAAAAAAGTAAAAAATGAGATATGAGCCAACTTTTTACTTTTGCTTGTTGTAATGTGAAAAATCACACACACACGCTCATGGCTGCCAACTATTTTTCTCTGAAAAAATCCGTGATTATTGTTAGTTATTATTTATTGGGTTTATTTGACGAAATTCGCTTTAGGAATAGATTTATTAGAGGGATATGCTTTACCTGAATTTGTTAAATATCCTTTAGTAATAGCTGATTGCACAGTTCATCTTAAAGTTAACTTTTGCAAATAAAATCATTGAGAAGAATTTTAGTGGCATAGGATAGTGGATGAATAAACTAGTCAGAATTAAACTTTTCTGAGACTTTATTTGCTACCCAACTAGCGATCACACCTAAGAAAAGAATTCCAATTGCGGGGTTAAACAGGGGTTGCCACAACCTATACCAAAGATCAAATCCTAAAGGAATATCTAAGTATTTTCCAACAACTGCGATCGCAAACCAGAGGAAACCAAATAAAACTAGAAAAACGTCTGCCACCAAAAGACGATTTAACCAAGTAAAGAATTGTTGTTTCATGATAACTTTATTCAATGGTACTTAATTTTTGTTTTCAAACTACCTAGTAGTTGGCAAAAATACCATACCATCTATAGGAAGTAGTTAAGAGATTTTTCTGTTACTACCTCTTTATTTGATAAAAAACCTGAACTTAGAGCGGACATTGTGAGATGTCCGTTTTTTTTGCATCTATTAAACAGAAGGTAAAACTGTAATTGTTCCCCTAAGTGATAATTGATTTTCCTCTAACTTTAATTCCGCAATCCTTACTTCATTTCCCAGATTGATCGCCAATTCTGATACTGGGTTTTGTGCCAATTCGGGAACACCTAGAATTGTAACGGAGGAAAACAACAAAGTTTGAGGATTCAACAAACTTAAGCCAGTAATAATAGTTATTTGAGAATTATTGTCCTCTATCGTACCAGTCAGCTCTAACTTTTCTGGAGTCAGGGAAAATTCTTGCCACACTATCGATGAGTTTTGTAATTCTTCAGCCGTACTATGATTCGTTTTTTGAAGTAAATCACGCCAAAAACTTGTCAAACCTTCTGATAATAGAGAAGACTCTAAGGAAGCTTGTAAATCCGATTCTTTAATTAATACTTTAGTTGTTACTGAAATTGGCTCTAAAAGTTGAAACGGTTTGGCTTTAATCACTTCCTTGAGATTAAAGCGAATATTAACTCCCTTAACTTCAGCTTGACTCAAGGCAATATCTTGGTAGATAGCAGCATCAGCAGCAATAAAAATTTCAGGTATATAACCCGTCATAATTTGCCGATCTTTGCCTCTTATTGCTACTTCTAGTCTTTCAATTCCTGTAAGTTGCGATCGCAGCCAAAGTTTAACTCCACTACCCAGTAATCTGTCAATAATCATCCAATGCTAAATAAATCTATAAGTTTCATCACAAATTGTCTCTTAATTATTGATATTTTCAGTATTTTTCTGGGAACTCTATTAATTCCAATCTTTTTGTCATACTGATATGTACCAATTTTAGAGGATAGTAGTCAATGGCAGAAAGGATACAAAAAATACTGTCTCAATGGGGAATTGCGTCACGACGGAAGGCTGAACAAATGATCTTAGAAGGTAAAGTTAAGTTAAACAACCGCGTTGCTGTCTTGGGTGACAAAGCAGATATCACAGAAGACATATTAGAGATAGAAGGCAAAGTGATTAAAGCCAATCATCGCCCTCAAAAAATTTATCTACTATTGAACAAGCCTCTAGGTGTAGTTTCCACTTGTTACGATCCACAAAGTAGAACAACGGTTTTGGATTTACTTCCTGCTAAACTAAAAGAAGGACAAGGGATTCATCCTGTAGGAAGACTTGATTTCAATTCTACAGGCGCGCTACTGCTAACTAACGACGGAGATTTAACCCTCAAATTAACTCATCCTCGTTATCATTTACCAAAGACTTATCTAGTTTGGTTAAATGGTCATCCGACGATGAAAGATTTACAACGCTGGCGTACAGGAGTTACTTTATCTGATTGCACAACCTTACCCGCTGAAGTAACCATAGTCAGAAAAGAGACAAATAAGACTTTATTAAAGATTGTTTTACAAGAAGGCAAGAATCGTCAAATAAGAAGGATTGCAGAACAATTAGGTTTTAGAGTTTTAAGTTTGCATCGAACCCATATTGGCTCACTGAGTCTCAATAGTTCGGAATATGGCAATTTACCATCAGGGAAATATCGCCATTTGAGCAAAACAGAAGTTATCTTTTTGAAATAATAATCACCAGTATCACCTGTTAATTTAGCTGCACCGAATGGGAGCGCAGTTTATGACAAAATATAATAATCAAAATTATTTAGAACAAAAACAAAAGTTACAAGAAATAGGTACTAATCTGTATCGAATTCGTACAGAAAAAGGTATCTCTCTAGATACGATTGCGGAAGAAACTGCGATCGCAAAGCGCATCCTAGTGGCTATTGAGCAGGGTGAAACAGAGCATTTACCAGAACCTTTTTATACCTTAGCTTTAATTAAGAAGTATGCTTCGGCTCTTGGTGTAACAGATATACCAGACTATACCGTTGTATCTGACTCTGAACCCAAACCCATTAAACGCCCCTTAATGTGGTTTAGTGGTTTTCGATTACACTCAATCCACTTATATCTACTATATCTTTTGCTCGTGGGAATTTCGGTCAGAATTATTGCTTTTAATGTAGTGGATAATCAACTGATATCTACCAATGAAACTTTAGTTACTTCTACCCTAGAACCGAAAAATTCTGAGGTAATAAGGGAATCTTTAGATAGCATTTCCAACCCATCTCAACTAGTTTCCCAATCTAATAATGAAGTTACAGTAGATATAGACTTAAAAGATCGCTGTTGGATGAAAGTCATTGTAGATGGAAAAGTTATCTTTGAAGGAACTCTTCCCGCAGGAACTCATCGTACTTGGAAAGGCAAAAAACAGGTGACTATCATAGCAGGTAATGCTGGTGGTGTAGTTGTTACCTACAATCATGGAACAGAAAAATTACTGGGTAAACCTGGTCAAGTTCAGGAAGTTACTTATACAGTTAATTAGAGAAGTCAAGGGAGTAGCAGTGAATACAATTAATTCTGGTTGGCAATGGCAAAGTTGGGAAGGATTACCCTATTTAACTTGTGATTTACTAGCATCATGGCAACATGGTTTTTTTAC